>QIBA01000045.1 GCA_003225175.1 Acidobacteriota bacterium | reverse complement strand
TTTCCCGGTTTTCGGTTTGGCTTCATTTTCCGGGAATCTACTCTGGCCATGTGGCCCGCCTCTCGAGTATCGTGCCATCAAGGATGCAGCTTTCTCGTTCCAATCACGAAGCATGGGCCTTCCGCCCAATTACCAATAGCTGCTAAGGAATGTCCATTTACTCTCCCAACACCTGTCTGGCGAATTGAAGATCAAGCGCAACCGGCACACGCGATAATTCCTCCATGTTCAGAACCAGCTTGTTCGCTGTAGTTTTCATCGCCCTTCCCGCTGCGGCACAGATCCAACCCAATTCCGATGTGAAGTTTGTGGCCGACACGCTGATCGTGCAGGCCGAAGGAAGTTATGAGACCGATCCTGATCTGGCCACACTGACTTTCGACGTGTCGAGCCAGGAGAAGCAGCTCAAAGACGCTTATGGCAAGGCGTCGCAGTCGATGAGCAACATCGTGGCGGTTGCGCAGCGCAATGGCTTGACGAAAGACGCGATCCAAACCGGCGTGCTCACGGTCACTCCTTTTTATGAAGGTGACCGCAAGCGGCACGCGCGGGCATACCTGGTCCAGGGACAAGTGACGCTCAAGGTGCAGGACTTCTCCAAAGTAGGCGCAATCATCGACGACTCGGTGCAGGACGGCATTGCCGACTTCCGCTCGCTGACCTACTCGCTCGCCAACGAAGAGAGCGCCAAGCAGAAAGCCGTCGCCGACGCGATGCACCGCGCCATCGGTCGCGCCACTGCGGCGCTCGAGCAGAGCAAACAGAAGCTTGGTCCAACGCGGTATGTGAATGTTGAAGTCAGAAATCTGGTTGGAGCGAGGCCGATTGACATGGCCTACGTTGCTGCCGCCAACGAGACCATTGAGGTGACCTCCGGAGGCGGCAGTGGCGGCATCTTCTCACGCGCCAAACGGGCACCCGCTCCGCCACCACCCGTGCAGCCCGGCAAGCTCACCGTCAGCGCAACTATTCAGTGCGTGTTTGGAATTGAGAAGTAGTTACCAAAGCGAGGTGGCGTACTCGGCTACAAAGCTGCAAGAGAAGCGATCGCATGATATTTTTTGGACTTTAGCCCCGCGCTTCCCGATCTGAAACCCCGCGGCTAAAGCCGGAGAAAAAGAAGAATGCGCGCGTTTGCGAGGCTTGAAAGCCTCTCCCACGCATGAATGCGTGGGGTCCCACCCAAAAAAGCCAAGACTGGGCTCCCACCTAAAAAGCCCAGAACGTGGGCTTCCAGGCGAAGTGTTTACTTTTGACATCGCCTCTTATAGAACCCATCCCGTGCGGACAAATCATCTCTGGAGTCCAGATTTCGCGGCTCGCATCATTGTGACTGTGGGCAGAGTGGTGAACTTCGCTGGTCGAGCCGATCTTTCCCTACTCCACTCGACAGCGGCTCAGCCTCTATTGTCCGTGACTGAATCCCCGGCTCCGTTTTTGAAAACCGCCACGGCTTCCGCCGTCGGGGTTTTGCCGCATCGGACGAGCTTCGTTCACGGTGAGTGGGCGGCCGTCTAAATCTTTTCCGTTCAGCGACTCCATGGCGCGTTGCGCCTCGGTGTCCGACATTTCTACAAAGCCGAAGCCTTTTCCTCGCCCGCTATCATGATCGCGAATCACTACCGCGCTGTTCACTGCTCCGTGCTCCGCAAAGAGGGAGTGCAGTTGACCGTCGGTCATCATAAAACCCAAATTACCTACGTACAGTTTCATCTAGTTTCTCCTTAAAGTTGGTCCAGAAAGTTGGTCCAGGTTATTCGGGCGAAAGTACACCTGCGTAGGTTTGATCCGAAAGCCTCGGATGATCTGCGGCGCACCGGAGGGCCCCGGTAACTGCTCCGGTTGAAGTTCGCGAAGTGATCCGTTCTAACATCTCCATCATGAGGTGCTTGGCGGCAATCGATTGGGTGTCGTTGGGAGGAACAATATGGACTAAACCATTGCCGCTGTTGCTAGAGGCAACTGCGAATGCCTGCTGGTTGTGCATGATTGCGTCCAGCATGCGAGTCAAACCAGCCGAAGAGTAGCTGTCGTTGAATGTGACACCCTGCAGGTGGGCTGCCGTCGCATGCACGCGGTATTCGCAAACCAGGTTCCAATGACCACGAGAGGCTGACGACCAAACTTTCAGGTATTCCAACCAACAATCCGGTCCACTGCGATACTCTATTTGCATCGCGACAGGTATGAAGCGCGTCGTGAAATCTTCCCAGTTCAGCGTAACGGCTGATTCTAGAATGCGCTCGATTGCATTCACTTCGCTTGAAAACTCTTGGTTACGCATATTTCAGATCCCCTCTATTGTTCTGGCTGCAACTCTCTTAAGGCTTTTCGTAGCCACCAACAATGGCAACGGTTCCCGTGAATAAACGAGAGAAGCCGTAAACAATCCCGCACAGAGAAGATTGACGATAAGAGGGTAGCTGCATGGCAGGCACAGCGATGCAGGAATAAAGATAAGGATCAGCATGGCTGCGATGGAGCCCCGCTGTGAGAAATTTGAGAGCATGTCTCAGCTCAATTCTGTCGATCGGGCGCTAAGGGAGGAGAACTTCAGATGAGCTGACTTAGTTCAGAAGATCTGAAAGAGGGAGAAGGACACTCACTCAGCTTGAACGCTATACTTCACCTGAGGCTTTGTCAAACCACGTTGCCTCGGAATATGCGTCTCAGTTCGAGAATCGCTCCCGTTCCTGTTGGACAGCGTAACCGATCAGATCTTTATCGCGCTGCTTCCAATCGCTCGCGTGCCGGCGTGTGCGATCGTCAAACAACACGGGCTCGGACTTATTGTCACCGCTGGCGCTTCCAAAGTCGGCGTAGGACTGCGCGCGCGCAGCCTGAAGCAGAGGATAGTCGGGCATCAGCTCGTTGAGAGTGCGAGAGTCAAGCAATGTAGTTCGCAAATCGCCTGCGTCAGTGAGCGCAAAGTTAGCCACGAACCTGGTTATCTCGCGCACGCCGGCAACGCTGCTCTGCACGCCCATCTGGTTCAGGATTTCTACCGCAGATCTCTCATTTTTCGCGTAAATGATCACGCAATTGCCATCTTTCATGCGAAACGAGAAGAGACGCATATTTCAGTTCCCAACACAGACGGATTTCGCCGAGTCCTGAAACTTACCTT
This sequence comes from Acidobacteriota bacterium, assembly GCA_003225175.1. Taxonomy (NCBI): domain Bacteria; kingdom Pseudomonadati; phylum Acidobacteriota; species Acidobacteriota bacterium. Next base: position 77,042 of record QIBA01000045.1, on the reverse strand, counting down.
CGAACATCGCTTCTACGGATTCAATTAGATCTCCGGCAAGCTCTTCTCGAGGACGGACCAGCACCCCATCAACGAAGACCTCACAAAGATAGTGGCCGTCGTCTAGAAGGAATCCGATTCTTTGGCCAGGCATGGCATTTCGGATGAGCATATATGCGCTGTCAGAACGATCGGGAGGCCCGTTCACCCGCAGCAGCACCAAGTCCGGCGCAGGACGGGCGAATGGAAGTTCCACATCCTCTACTCTCTCCGCGGCACGCACCACGAAGCCGTGAGTCACCAGCATGATCGCGCGTTGACGACGCGTGGACTGATTATCATCGATCAGCAGGATAGTACGCCGCCGCATCGCGAAAGCCTCGGGCAATGTGAATCTAAGAGGGGGGACTTCAGATGAGCTGACTTAGTTCAGAAGATCTGAAAGAGGGAACGATTTCGCTCAGTCTTGACACTATGCCCCGCACACACCATTGTCAAACCTCACCTCGAAATATGCTCGTATGCGAATCGCAAATGTAACTCCGCGGTGGCAGCGCTCTACTCCTTCATCTCCCAGTGCATGGCATGCTCCCGTTTCTGTTCCGTCGTGGGTTGAAGCCCTGCAGCTCCCGCTTCACTCAGCTGGGTTCCCTGCCCTTGCTTTTGCCTTTCCCGGAATGAACCCCACTTATGGTCCGTCAACGACAATCAATTGGGGGTGGCGCAGCCCGGCGGTTCTTCAAGCGTATTCGCAGCTTCGAGCGAACGCTGCGAATTCAGGGCAAAGCGGACAGTCAGCACATTCTGTGACAACATGCACTGCCAATGGTGCATCGTATGTTCTCAGTTCCCCTCCCTACATCGCGCGTCAGCTCTCAATGTTGACATTCGCGTCGTAAGAGCTGAAGTGCCTCAGAGTTGGAAGGAGACTTCTATGAATCAGCAGATGCGGACAGCTTGGGGAGCTTTGCGATTGGCGTTTTTCCTCGGTCCATTCCTGGCAGGGTTGGACAAGTTCTTCCATTTGCTCGTGAATTGGGACATGTATCTGAGTCCTATAGCGAAACACGTCCTTGGCAATTTGAGTCATCCCTTCATGCTATTGGCTGGCGTGGTGGAGATGATCGTGGGCCTCATGGTAATCACGCGCTGGACGCGCATTGGCGCTTACATCGCGAGCATTTGGTTGCTGCTGATAGCCATTAACCTGCTCACGACTGGGCAATTCTTTGACATCGCGCTGCGTGATATTGGTCTCGCACTGAGTGCATTCGGACTCGCCAAGTTAACTGAAGCTATGGGAGTACGCAGTCCACGCAGAGATATGGAGAGAGTAGCGGCATAACGTTGTTTTCAGGCATGCCTGGTCTTTGGCGCATCCTGACGCGCGAGATGCTATCCAAAGAACAGGCCTTGCATCATAATGTGTGATTCTGATCGAAGGAGCTTACAGATGAAGAAAGTTACATTTGTATTGGCGATCCTCGCATTCTTCGTCGTTGCTGCATACGCGGGCCAAGCAAACAGCAGCGCGCAAAGCGGAGATCAAAAGACTGCGAAAAGCAGTACGGCGAACCCACCCCTGAGAACAATCGCGGGCAAAATCAGCGATGACGGTAAGACCTTTACCGCCGACAAAGACAGCAAGCAGTGGACTCTCAAAAACCCGGAAGACGTAAAGGGGCATGAGGGCCATCACGTAAAACTCCAGGCTCACGTGTACAAAGACACGAGCGAGCTGCACGTGATGAAGGTGACAATGATGAATCAGAAGGCGGGTAAGAAAGCCAAAGCTGCATCGAACCCTTCCTAGCCGGAGAGCAACCAGTGAGGGCGGCACTTCGGTGTCGCCTTTTTCTTTGTTTCAGTTAACCAAGACCACTGACGTTGTCATGGGACCTTCGACTCGTCTGCGCTTTCTTTCTGATCGTATTCCTCGGTAGTGAATCGAGAAGCCATTTGTGTCTCACGCGCAGGAGATCGCGTGATGCCGCGCCTTATGTCTGCAAGTTGGGCACGATCATCAAACACCATCTTTCGGCGGTCTGCAGCGACGCCAAGCTGTGCCCAAATATTTGCCAAATCGACTTGCAGCGGTTTGTCTTTCATTTCGCCATAGAGTTGCTCAAGTACTTTGGTGCCGGTCGCTTCATCTCCAACCTTGAGCACACCCTCCATGAACCAATTTTCTTTGTCCAACGTTCCACCCTTCGCGACGATTGCGCGCAACGCATCCTGCAGCCCCATACGATTACTTGTACTCTGACGAATCGCGATATCTGCGCGTAAGCAAAAGAGGGCCCCACCCCAATATGTCCTGGCCCAAGTGTGGGTATTGTCAAGCCCCCGATCCCCCGCTTCCGGCTCACCTTTTGGCATGTCACGGATCATGTCTCGCCAAATCCTTGCAGACTTCAGTTGTCCTGCTTGCACGCGAGCAATCGGCTCGACATAAGTTGCCAAACCCTCTTCGATCCAGTGATGTTGCGGAGGCATATCGGGGAACGCCAGGTGGACAAACTCGTGCGTCATCGTCCAGTCATCCTTGAGCTCCGCTTCGGTTGTGTGCTCGCCTAATGGGATCCGCGTGAAGCCGCCGTTCTCCCCAAATGTTGTACCGCGAAAGACTCCGTTCTCCCCTTCTACAGGCACAACTCGTACATGAGGATGAGACATTGGAAAGCGGCCGTAATAGGTGGAAACCGCAACTGCTGCTCTCCTGATCCACGCCAATACTGCCGTTTCCGGCAGGTCGAAACGTCCAGCGGCAAAGCTGACATCAATGACGGCACCAGGAACTCGAATGGATGCCGGGGCTAGTACATCTGCGCAGCCATTTGTATGCGACGCGTACTGCGAAGCAGACGGCGGCACAGCAGCGCGAAACTTTTGTTGAGCGCCAACGAGAATCAGGCATCCCGTAATTGCCAGCAGTACTGTCCAGGCGTTTTTCGAGAAGCGCATTCCCGTTGGTTCCTTACTTCCTTCGATGTACAACGGGAGAGCAGGAGAGCGGCTGGCCCATTTCCTATGCCAAACAAATTCAAGTTATGGCCGAAGATGACAGGGCAACGCGAAACTGCCTGGCATGCTACCTGCGGAATGATGATCGGTTCAGACACTCACAGCGACAGAGACGAAACCTGGTGACAGGAAGGAACGTATTCCTGGTGCGGGAAGTCGAATCCCGAATACGTCCCTTCTGTTGCTTTTCCGCAGCTTATCGCACCGCAGCCGTGAAGACCTCCTCCATGAGCAGGTTGGTGCGGCAGCCGGTTGCGGGCTGCTGATTGTTGCGGCTGTCGGTCCAGAACGGATGAGATATGCCGTTGTAGGAGACCAGGCCTGTGTAATCGCCGTACTGGTTTCCGTAATTGATGGCCGAACATGGAAACAGGCCATCGCAATCATGCTCGTTCGAACTGGCCGACGAAACACGCGTATTCGGCAGCCGCCACGTGGCTCCTCCATCGCTGGATTGCGTGAAGTAAACGTCGGTCATGTAGCGTGCGCCGGTGATGTCGTTGCGGGTGTCGTAGAACGAAATATTCACGGCGCCGTTGATCGGGTCGACTGAGAGCCAGGGATAGAAACGATCAAGCGCGAAGCCTAACGGGTCGGTCACCGCTGCGCGTGGAGACCACGTCGCACCATTGTCCTCCGAAAAAGAGACGAAGATGTCGGTCACTCCTCGCGGTGTGAGGTCCATCCATGTGCAATAGAGCCGGCCGTTGTGACTGCCGCCGCTGCGATCGGCGTCGCAGGCCGGATACAGCAGGGCACCGCGGAACGAAATCGAAGGAATCGCGATGTCGAAAGCGAGATTATTGGTGGAGATGACAACCGGCGTGCCCCAGGTCGCGCCTGCGTCGAATGAACGGTTGAAGATGATCGAGTGTGCGAGGTAATCGTTCCAGGCTACGAAGAGCTCGCCATTCGCTCCCACAAATGGCACTGCGCCTATGGATCTGCCCGGCCCGGAAGGATCGTCGGCGCGCGTGATGCTGAAGCTGGCGCCGTGATCGGAAGAGGTTGCGACCCGGATTCCGCCTCCACTGGATCCACCATTGGCGGCATCCCAGGCAACATAAACATTGTCCCGAAATGAGCTGCGGGGACTGCGATCGGCGGTGATCATGGGCTTGTCGTTAAAATGATCGCTGCCACCGGAAAAGCTGAAGTAAGTGGCGGCAGGGAAACTCTTCCCACCGTCGATCGATTTAGCTACCCCCATCTCTGTGCCGTTGATGCCGTTGCCTCCGCCGAAGAAAACAACGATGTAGCCGTAGAAGAGATTTCCCTGGGTATCGAATACCAGGGTGGGATCGGAGCCAAAGTCGATGCCGTTGGCGCCTTTGGCCGGCGGGAGAGGCGCATCGGTACCGCTCCAGCTAGAGCCGCCGTCGAAGGTGGCGTATGCGCGCATGGGAAGACGGAAGATCTCGTTCGATCCCCCGGCAAGGTTCTTCGGCTTGCCGGTGTTCACCGTAATGTAAGTCTCGCTTTGCGGTCCGCACTCGTTGGAGACGTCCACGTTCGGGCCTACCGACACGGAATTGCCCGGTCCAGCGTTCCCGTTTGCGGAATGCGTTGAGAGATACTGGTATTTATTCCACCAAGTCGGATTATTAGGCGTATTGCTCTGACTCATGGCGGCGATGGCAAACAGAACAACAGGGATCAGGACTGTCTGCCGCTTCAATGCACTCATAGATACTCCTCAGGTTGAAAAATCGGGGGCAGCATCTGACCACAACTCGGCACACGTGTGCAAGCTTCTCGGGAAAGCAGCCTGAGTATTGCGGCTCAGTGTTTTTTCCTGGCAATCAAGCGAAAGCCTACGTGGCAGGTTGCAGTGTCAATCGGCTGCGCCATGCGCGCGGCCGGGCGATAACGGCGGCAGTAATTCGGAGCACACAGGAACGATCCTCCCTTGATCACCTTTCTGGGAACTCTTACTCCCGGCATTTGCGGATCGTAGCTGCGGAGACGCCTTCCTCCTTTGGGATTAAAACTTCCACAGCAAGGCGCCGGCACATGGCGTGCTTCATACCAATCCGTAGTCCATTCCCAAACGTTGCCAATCATGTCGAACAGCCCATAGCCATTCGGCGGAAACCGAGCGACTGGAGCAGTGCCTTGGTAACCATCGGACAGCAGATTCTCCCATGGGAATTCGCCCTGCCAGATATTGGCCATCTGCCTGCCGCCGGGCGTGAACTCCTCACCCCACGCGTACGTCGCACCCTCGAGCCCACCCCGCGCGGCAAACTCCCACTCAGCCTCAGTGGGTAACTCCTTCCCTGCCCATTTGGCATAGGCCTCGGCATCTTCGTATGCCAAGTGGACTACGGGATGATTGCAGCTGCCCTCGATCGAAATCTCCGGCCCCTCAGGATGCCGCCAGTTCGCACCAGGTACGTATCTCCACCAGTTGTAGTGATTGCTGAGATCGACGCGACCAGCCGGCTTGCGAAACACAACTGAAGCCGCCTGCAGCATCTCGGGCAGAGCTCCTGGATAGTCTTTCGGGTCCGGCGGACGTTCGGCCACAGTGACGTGACCAGTGGCAGCAACGAATTCCGCAAACTGCTCGTTAGTAATCTCGTACTTGTCGATCCAGAAGCCCTCGACTGTCGCAACGTGCGCTGGACCCTCCTCGGGATAGTGATGATCGGATCCCATTTGGAACGTGCCGCCGGGGATCCAGACCATTTCATTCGCGGAGGATCGATCGAGTGCTTTTTCGGGAAGCGATTGTGTCTCAATGATATGCATAGAGCAGTTCAACCTGCCTGTATAGCCGATTCGCGAGCCAAGTTTCGTCGACATGAATCCAAGTTGCTATCCTGCCGGGCATGCCTCGCCTGCCGACGTGAGTGCCCTCGTCGGCTTTTACCTGCAAGGTATGCGGTGCACGTGATGTTCGCGTATCATCGCGTGCCATGACAAGACGCATCATAGCGATTTTGCTCATCACGACTGCGGCGGTCGCAGGGTCCACCAGAAGCGCCGAAGGTGCGCTCGTGCGGGTGCCGGTCGCGCAGCAAAGCCATAATCAATACGAGCCGGCGAACGCTCCGGGCGCCGGTCAGAAGCTGCTGGCACAATTCGTCGGCGAGTGGGATGTCGTGAAGACATTCTTCCCCGCCAATGGGAAGCCTATCGTGTCGAAAGCCATATGCAAGCAGTACATGATCCAGGACGGCAAGTTTCTGCAGTCCGATTTCACGTTCGCCAATCCTGACGGAACCAAGAGCACAGGCACGGGAATCTCCGGCTTCGATCCGAAGAGCAATCGCTTCACCACCGTTTGGTACGACTCGCGGCAGACGACAATGTCGATCCGTCAGAGCGACGGCACTTTCGACGGCAAGAACATCGTTCTGTGGGCGACGGCACTCGATACCGAACGTCCCGGCCGCAAGACCGTCGCCCGCGCACACCTCGAGGAAGACGGCCGCCTTCTCCTCCATCGCCATTTCCTGATCGATGACAAAGGGAACGAGAGGATGATGATCGAGCTACGCATGAAGCGGAAGTAGTTCCCCCGGGAAATCCCGCGTTAGAGTGCCGCCCATCCGGAGCGCGTCGAAGAATGCTTCCTTTTCCTTTGGCGGGCTCGCGGCATGCCATGAAGATAGCCAACGCATTGACACGCCCGCTGAGAACCGCCGCAGCCAACAGAGCCGAGCGGACCGCTTTCATTCTGGTCAGGCCAGGCGCCGCGTTGGCGCCGACAATCAGCAGCCGAGCTGATTGCACCATCGACGATAGAGTAGAAATGCTGCGCAAAAGGATGCAAAACTTCTGAGCTGCTGAGCTTCTAGGCCAAAGCAACAGCAACACCTAAAGATTCTTGAGAGATTCAGCTGGTCTGATCTCGAGCAAGGCTGACCTGAGTTGCACATTCGCTGCAACAGCCTTCCGCTAAACGGTCATCTCATTGAGGAACTTCCAGAACAGAGTCTCTTGCGTTCCATGAAAACGAATATCTTTATTCTCATTACGTGCGGACTACCGTTTTTGATCGGCTGCCGTGGTCTTGTTGGCGGCTCTGGTGGAACTTCGGCGGTGAACCACGTCGTCTTCATGCTGCAGGAGAACCGTTCCTTCGACACCTATTTGGGACAACTAAATGTCTACCGTCAGTCGCAAGGACTGCCTGCGGATGTGGACGGCATGCCCGCGAATGCCGCCAATCCTGCCGATGATGGCACGATGATTGTTCCGTTTAAGCTGAACAGTCTCTGCATTGAGAATCTCAGCCCGGCATGGCTTGAAAGTCATGGCGATTACAATCGCTGGAATCCAGGCGGTCCGGCGCTTATGGATGGTTTCGTTCATACAGCCCAGGGACTCGCCAAGTTTGAGGGCTTCAAGGACACCGCGGGCAAGCGCGCGATGGGCTATTACGACGCCGGTGATCTTCCCTACTACTACTTCATGGCGACGGCATTTGCGACGTCTGATCGATGGTTCGCTCCGATGCCGACCAATAGCCCGCCGAACCGGATTGCGGCTTTTGCGGCGACTACCCAAGGTCACGCCCATGAGCCTCTCCAGGAACTCACAGCACCAACAATTTTTCATCGGCTGTCCCAAGCTGGGATCTCCTGGAAGATCTATTACACCGACAAGACCTCCAGCGGAGCTCCGGCAGATTCACTCGACAACTACTGGCCGACGTTCGCCAAGAGCCACGCAGAGAACATCGTTCCGGTCTCGCAGTATTTGACCGATGTCCAAAACGGAACTCTGCCTGCTTTTTCGTTTATCGAGGCGGGATACTTCAGTGGACGCGATGAGCATCCGGGCAGCGGGGAGAATATTCAGGCAGGTCAGCAATATGTCGCGTCTTTGATCAACGCGCTGATGACGAGTTCATCGTGGAAGGATTCGGTCTTCATACTCAGCTTCGACGAAGGCGGGGCGGCATACGATCACGTGGTTCCAATGAATGCGGTGCGGCCGGACGGAATTCCGCCGCGGGACCTCACGGCCGGCGATCCTCCCGGTGACTTCACGCGCACCGGATTTCGAGTACCGCTGATCGTGGTCTCGCCATTTACTCGCAAAGGATTTGTCTCGCACACAGCCGCCGACTACACAGCGGTTCTGAAATTCGTCGAGACGCGATGGGGCTTATCGCCGCTCAGCAAGCGCGACGCCGCGCAGATGGACATGACAGAATTCTTCGACTTCGCCAATCCGCCATGGCTGACGCCGCCTACTCCTCCAGCGGCAAGTGTGGACACTTCTCGTTGTTACAACAGTTTGCCATAGCTCAGCGAAGGACGTAAGACCAGGCACCCGTCTTATTTAAGCGCGAAGGCTTTTAGAATACTCTTCCTATTATGGGACCTACGATTTGGCTCGCAGAGTCACTTCATTCGCGGCCGGTTAACATAGGCTGAGCGAAGCCTCGGCGAATCGTTGAGGTTTGGCTGAGTACCGCGAGTGCAACGGTTCCTTCTACTTTCGGGTGGATTCTTGGCGCTCTTTCGAGTCTGCAGTCAGAAACAGTACCGCCGCCAAAGCGCAGGCGACTCCGAGGCTGCGCTGAAGGGTTGCTCTTTCACCAAACAGTTGCGGTGCCAGAAACGCTACAAGCGCGGGATACAGCGCACTGAGCGGCTCCACGATCGATACTTTTCCGCCATGGCGCATGGCCGATAGCAGAGCGAGGAAGCCAAATGCGCAGAGAACTCCGTTCGCCAGCGCCCAAGCCAGGCTTGACGTTGGATATCGCCAGAAACTCGTGGGTACGGCAAACGCTTGCAGCAGCATGAATCCAATCGCAACCCAAACCAGTGCCACGGCAGGCCGCAGATGATCAGTAGCAAGCTTTTCAAAGATGCCGAGGATACCCCAGGCGATCACTACGACGAGACAGAGGCCCAGCCAGATGAAGACTTGCATAGGTTCTTAGAGGGAAAACAGAAGGATAGCGACGCCGGAGAAGCAGAGGCCGGCGATCTGCGACTTCGTTAATTTCTCTTTCAGAATGATGAGTGCGCATAAGACGGTAATTGCGGGATACAACGAAGTAATGCCGGTAGTAGCCGCGGTATTGTCTCCTGCGCGGTATGCGGCGAAGGAGGCGAGTCCGCCAAGCGCCAGCAGGACGCCGCTGATTACCGAATAAATCTTTCCTTTTTGGCTACTCGCTCGTGGAGCTTTCCTCGCAAATCCAGCGACAGCGATACTCACTGAAAGAAAGCCCAAAGCAGAGACAAACTGCATCGTAGATGGGGGAAGCTTCGACGATCCCACTTTTGCAGTGAGAGCCCAGGCTGTCCAGCAGAGCAAGGACAGTAAGGAGTACCAGAACCATTTAGCGCGAAGCCTTGTGGTTCGAGTCGGGATCCCCGCTCGAGATAATTCCCCACTGACTTGATCGTTTTTCCTGCTTTGCGCTCCCGGCCAGAGGTCAAGAGAATCCCGTACAGAAGATGCACTGCAGAACAGCCGCGGTTGCTCACCGCTGATGCTGGTGCCTGCGTACGCTACTTTGGGTTCTTCTACCGCGGGCATTCAGCGTGGCTCCGGAAGCACAGTATTTGCTGGGACAATCGTAACTATGTTCCGTGTAGGGCTGAAAGATGACCGAAGTTTCAGCGCAGATAGCCGGCCTCTGGTTCAGGCGTAACTGCATGTCCTGCATAGACTAGCGGTGCGGGATTACGGGGGTAACTGCCAAACGCACAGAATAGGTGCGGAGCCACTTCTTGAGTGCATCGGGGGCAGCTGATACATACTGCAGTCCAACGGTACGACCCGAATGCCAGCGAGGCGTCGCCTCCAAAGAGATTTGGTTCGCTCCTTGCAAGCTCCAAGTGATGCGAACGCGTCGAGGAAGATCCGTTGCACGGCGCAGGCGCACTGCCATTCCGCCGTGGCCCAGATTTAACGTAAGCCCGTTCAGCGAGACCGTTCCGGTATCGAGGCTCATCCTGGTCACGATGGGAATGCGATCGTGCGGTGTCATGTTGCGGCCGAGGAGCGGAGCAGTCTTATCTATGGCAGCATGAATGTTCGATTCCGTGCACTCGTCAAGAAGGACGTTCACGCCTATATTGGGAAACGTGAGCATTTGCTGTTCAGATCCAATTCCAAATGTGAGGCCTCTGCCATCTGCGAAGCGTGGCATCGATTTGAAACTTGCAACTGCGTTGCTGTTGATTGCAACAGCGCAAGCGCTCACGAATTCGCCGTTTTGCTGCGGTTCCTCTCCAGGTCGCTCAATCATGACTAAAATGTTACGTCGCTCAAAACAGCTTGCGAAGATGCGCAATACGTCTGCCGCAATGTCGATGCCGACTAGTTTTAGTTGCTGGTGATCTTTTTTCTCTGCTATCAGCGCGGAAGAATGGGTATCGTTCCTGCCCGTCGGCTGCACCGACGTTCCCGCTGCCGTACTTCCTCCATTGCTTTGGGTTCCCAATTTAGAACCGCACCTCGACTATGGCAGTGGTTTCACGTGCCATAGGCTGATACTTCCAGTCCTTAAGGGACTCAATTGCGGCTTGTGCCAGAAGGGGATGGCCCCCAATGTACTCAGAGCGCCGCACAATACCCTGCGACGTGATCCACAGTTTGATCTTCACCGTCCCGTGCAGATTCATTTGCTTTGCAATCTCGGGATATTGTGGATCCTGCTTCGAGACGATCTTCCGCTTGTCGTCCTGGGCTCCCGCACTGACCATCAGGAGGGCGAACAGCAATGTGATATATCCGACGTGTCTCATGAATAACCTCAGAACACGAACCGCAGTACCGCCTGGAGCAGACGCGGATCGCGCACTCGATCCACGTAGCCGAAGGTGCTGGTGTTGGTGATGTTTCCGTCAGGATTCAGGAACTGAGTGTGATTGAACAGATTGAATGCTTCGCCGCGAACTTCCACTTTCCATGACTCGCGAATCGCAAATGTGCGGTGTAGTCCCATATCGACATTCACAATTCCCGGCCCGCAGCAGATCGTGCGAGGCGCATTCCCGATCTGTCCTAACGGAGCATCCGTAAAGCTGGATGGATCGAAGTACAAGCCGGCGGAGCGCTGTGGGCTCAAAATGTGTAGCGGAGCTATCTGATCGGGTTCGCCCGGCGACAAATAATCGATGCTGCCCATCAGTTCACGATCGCTCGTGCTTGTGAGCCGAATCGGGAAGCCGGACTGGAAAGTGGCGATGCCAGACGTTGCCCAGCCATTCAGAATTCGACGAGCCCAGCTGCTTCCGTGAAATTGCGGCAACACCCAGTAATAGCTAATGACAGCACGTTGCTCTGCGTCGAAGAGGGAGAGCGACCTTGAGCTTCCAGGATTCAAAGGATTCAACGCCTCTTCAACACTGGAGGCATTGTCGAGAGACTTGCTCCACGTATAGGAGGCGAGTAACTGAAGCCCGTGAGAGTAGTTGTGGCGAATAAGTGCCTGAAAAGAGTTGTAGGCCGACTTCGAAATCGGCTGCATGGAGAAGATGCTGGTGAATACAGGTATGCCGTCCGGAGGGCAACCTACGCCCGTTGTAGGAGCACATAGTGGTGATGAGTACGGTCTAAGTCCGACAAGAGTAATCGCGGCAGAATTGGGTCCGGTGACACTCGCTACAGGTCCATAAGGCAAGTGCAAAGTCACTCCTGCCGGGACAGCTCCCGCGGGAATGGAATAAGAATTGTCTTCACCGTATGGTCCGCAGGATTGTCCGGGAATGAGATTCAGATCTAAGCACGTCTGATTGTTCCCATGATTCTGATCCATGACGGCGAGCAGCCGGTGCCCCTGGCTGCCGACATATCCGAATTGCAGGAGTGTGTTTTGCGAAATCTCCCGCTGCAAGGTCAGGTGATACTGCTCGGCGTACTGGCTTGGCAGGGTCTTGGGATAATTCCCGAACAACTCGATCGGCCGGAACATCGAGAAATCAACCGGCGTTCCCTGGGTGGGATTCAACACTCCATGAAACGGGTTCGGATTTACCGTTCCATCCTGGGCTAAGAACGGAGTGTTGAAGAATGGATTGGAGAGAAATGCACTTCCTCCGAATGGAGGCTGCGCGGTGAACTGGGATTGGACGAGCTCTTCTACTCCGTCGTAGAACATGCCCCAGCCGGCACGAACGCTCGACCGTCCGGGACCTCCTGTCAATTTGGCTAACGGTCCGTTGCTCCAATTAGGCGACCATGCCAGTCCCAAGCGAGGAGAAAGGGACCTCATGTACGCATTGGTCAAACCAGCGGGCACGCCCGAGTCTCCGGGGAATACTAGTCCTAGCGGGAACACGGCATTCGCAGGACCTTGTGCCGAACAGTCGCTGCTACTGAACGTGGTCGCGAGCGGATTGCCAGAACTCAATTGACAGGGATACATCGTGCTCGCCTGTCCCGGACGGAAAGCCTGTATCCGCTTACCGGCGTCCGCTTGCGGCGTGCTCAGCTCCCAGCGCAATCCATAGTTAAAGGACAGATTGTGGCGAATTCGCCAGCTGTCCTGTCCAAAGAAGGCGACTTGAGTCGTTCGCACATCCTGCGCATTCGATGATCCCTGGGCGTAGGTATCAGGCAAACCAAGCAGATAATTGGGAAACAGATTGGCATAGCCAACGTCGTTGGGACCGCCTCCACTGAATTCAATATCACCGTTAATGTTGTAGGCGAAAATCTGCGTCATTCGTTCGTTACGCCAGTCGCTGCCTACTTTCAACGTATGCTGGCCGAGCACACGCGTAAATGCATCCGACGCTTCGTAAACGTTTGCTCCCTGCGAGAAGCTGCCGTTCTTGTTGTTACCGACGGTGAATCCACCTGCAATGTTCACAAAGGGCGTACCCTCACGGTTTGCCCCATAGCCCGGAGTAATTCCTAATCCGGGATTGCTTGGATCCGTAAAGCACGAGGACGATGACACGTTCGCGCAGGAGTTTTGTACGAGATGCATGGCCTGCGGGGATTGAAACTGTCCCTGGCCTTGCCGGAAATATGCGAGTCGCGCCTCATTCGTATTTTTTGCATCCAAGGTCCAACTGTGCAAAAGACTCAATTGCTGGAAGCGGCTCGCCGTCTGATCGCCGAAGCCCGGTATGCTCGCTCCGTCGCCCTGGAATGTCGAAAAGGGATTAAGCACGTAGCCGTCGGCCACGTAGTAATAAAGACCCAGCTTTTGCTGGCTGCTGAAGCTATGGTCGAGCCGCAACGTGCCCTGATCCTGTCTTTGATTTGAATTGGAGGATGTCCGATAAATGTTGGTTCCAAGATTGGGCAGCGGTATCAGCGAGGAGAGCAAATCGTTCGCAGTCGGATCGAAACATTGAGTGGGGATCTTAGAATTCGGGAAAATGTTGACGTACGGCGTATTCGCAGTGATCGGCGCTCCGCCAGCAGCCGTGACTGCAGCGGCGCATCCCTGTCTCGCATTTAGAACTTGAGCAACCGTTGCATCGGTGAGCGTGCCGGCGAAACCTGTTCCACCTGAGAAGTCACCAACTCTCTCCTGCGCGGTCGGAACAGGCACAACGTTAGAGGTAATTCCTTTCGTTACATGGCGTCCTTCATAAGAGGCGAAGAAGAACGTTTTCCCTTTGCGGATCGGACCACCTACGGTGCCACCGAACTCGTTCTGTCGAAATGCGTTCTTTTGCGGATCGAAGTAGCCGCGGGCATTCAGCGAGTCGTTCCGTAGGAAGTCATAGGCAGTACCATGAAGGTTGTCAGTGCCTGACTTCGTGACTACATTCAGTACTGACCAGGAATTGTTTCCCAATTCGGCATCATAGTTATGCGATATGACACGGAACTCCTGGATCGAATCGGGGGATGGCTGCACCGCAGGCGAGTTCACAAACAACTCTGCAGAATGCGTGCCATTTACGTTGTAGTCGTTCGAACGTGCCCGGCCTCCGCTAACCGAAACCACTCCCGGCTGATTGCTTCCATAAAACAGGTTCGCTCCTACTGTGCTCTCAACCCCAGGTTGAAGCTGGAGCAGCTCGTAAGTGTCCCGGGCCTTCAGCGGCAGCTTCGAGACAGCGATGTCATCCATCACTACTCCCAATTGCGTGTTGGCTGACTCAACATTCAGGCCGGCATTACCGGATCGATCCACAGCCTCACTTATGTATCCGGCATCGAGAACCAGGTTGAGATTTACGGCTTGCCCTATGCCCATGTGGATGGCAGGAACTTCAAGCTTCGCATGTCCATCTGCGGTGACTTGCATGACGTATTCCCCAACGGGGAGTGCCGCGATCTCGAAGTCGCCCGATTCATTCGTGCTGGCAGCGCGTATCACCGCGGTATGAGTATCCTGGGCAATCACGAAAGCACTGACTATAGGCTTTCCGTTCTTGTCGTGGACGCGTCCGCGCAAGTCTCCGCTGTTCTGAGCAAATGCGCTTGCCCCAAAGAAGAGGGCCACGCACATTATTAGTACTTGGGGTTTTCTCATTCCTGCCTCGATCTCATCAATATCCGGGCAACCGAGGCTTGTAACACGGAAAATTCCGCGTTACGACATTACGAAGGTTTTAGTAACGCTTCATGTTCGGATGGGCTTCGAGGCCTTGCCGAGTCACCGGCGCGCCATTACCCAACCGGGTGAGGAGGGATTGGAATTATCAGGCCGCCCGACGTCTCCACCAGAGGGCTCCGGCAACAGCGGCGCTGGCAGCAATGCTTAGTGCTGCTTTGCTTGCGCTTCTCGTCTTCCATCCCCCATATACACTATCGCCGTATGACACTGGCTCAAACACGCTTGCGGAGGATTCTGGCGCAGTTTCTTTCTGTTCCATTTGGGCAGTATGAATACTCTTTGTCATTACTTTTTCGATCGTCTTGGGCGATATCTTCCCGACAAAACGGCCAACGTGTCCCCTGGTTCCGATCACTACTTCGTCCTGCGGCTCATAAGCCAGCCTGTAGATCGCATCGATCACTTTCTTTGGATCGTAGACCGGGGGGATTGGCCGAACAGGATGACCGAGGTGTGTACCGGCGTGCTGAAAGAACGGAGTGTCCATGGAGGTAGGCATCACTGTGCACACGCGGATCGTTTTTTCATGATTGGCTTTGAGCTCCTGTCGCAGGCTCTTATCCAGCCCACGCAGGCCATGTTTCGACGCAGCGTAAGAGGACGCGTAAGCCGTGCCGGAAATGCCGGCCATGGATGCGATGTTGATAAGAATCCCTTGCCCGCGACGCTGAAATTCCCTCATCGCCATCCAGGAGCCGTAGATTGCACCAAGCAGATTCGTTCGTATAACTTGTTCATGTTCTGCAAATGGGGGTATCTGTGAAACGGCCAAACGTTCCCACCCCGGCGTTATTGATCCAGATATCAATCCTTCCGAAATGAGATCTGGCTCTTTGAGCCAACTCCTCGACTTGTTCGCGGAGGCTCACGTCCGTCTTTACGGCCAGAGCTCGCGCACCGTGCTTTTCGCACTTTCGCGCTAGTTCCTCCACCCGTCCTTCACGCCGCGACGCGAGCACGAGATTCATGCCGTCTTTGGCAAAGCGCTCGGCTATGCCGCGTCCAAACCCAGACGACGCTCCCGTAATCACCACGGTGCGATTCCTGCCGTTGCTCTTCTTCATAGTAGCGACACTCCCGAATTCATACGAACAGCCTGACCGGTCTGGCCATCAAAACGTTATGAAATGCGCAAAAGCTTATGCGGAGAGCTGCGGCGTGGAGCAGTAGGTCAGCTAGGATACTTTCATCTACGGCCAAAGCTGTCGCGAAACTCCAATGCGGGCGCGACTGCGAAGAGTGTGTTTGGAGCGGCGTAGGTCCATAAGTCACATGGAGGCGAGTCTATGCCGAATTCCAATCGACTAATCTTTCGCCAGCTTTCGCGGTCTCGCCGCATAACTTGTGTGGATTCCTTCTTGCGCCACAGGTGTTCACGTGCTACAAAGTGCACGCGATTTGTAGGGTTATCGCTCGCGCACTAGCGCTTGTAACGCCCGACAGTGGTCACAATTGACGAGAAAGGCGAACATACACGCATGCATGTCCTTTGGTGGATAATCGTGGGTCTGATCGCGGGATGGGCTACTGGCAAGATCATGAAGGGCGAAGGTTACGGAACCCTCATGGATATCGTGATCGGCATCGCCGGCGCGATTCTCGGTGGCTTTATCATGCGTACGCTGGGGTTCAAGGGGGAGGGCGGCATGATCTATACCATTATCATCGCCATTCTCGGAGCCGTGATCCTCACGTCGATTGTGCGGTTCTTTTCCAAGAAATCAGCCTAAAGTGAAGCTGAACTTCCATCGCGTAGCGTCTTGAATAGGAGAGATCTATGATATTTCGAGGAGTCCGCCATGCATCTTTCAGAGCAATCCTGACCTTGGTGCTTGGTCTCGCGTTTACCCCAGCCTTCGCTGCTTCGAAGGAGAAGGCGGACGGGCCGGCGACACCTTCGCCCAGCGACACTACTCAGAGCGCCGCAACTAGCTCCAGCACTGACGATAGTAAAACCACGAAGTCAAAGAAGTCGAAGAAGGCAAAGGCTGCCGATTCATCCACGACAACCGCTGACGCTAGCGCTGCAGACCAGAAGACAAGCAAGAAATCGAAGAAATCCAAGACTGCAGACGACTCGAACTCACCGAGCACCAGTGCCAGCAGCGCTACTAACGATCAGCAGACTACGAAGAAGTCCAGGAAATCCAAGACAGCGGACAACTCAAACTCCGGGGCCACTACGAGCACTACTAGCACAACTGAACAGCAGACGGCCACGAAGAAATCCAGAAAGTCCAGGGGAACGAGCGACACAGCTAGTACCCAAGCAGCCGCGCCTGTGTCCGCTCCTTCAGCGCCGCAATCTCTAAGTGCAACTTCGGGAAATCCATCCTCTCCTTCGGCTGCTGCAACCAAATCCAGCAGCGCGGCAAGTACAAAGTCGACGACAACTACAGCTGCCGCTCAGGCGCCTCCGCAGCCCGGAATGGTATGGGTGAATACGGACAGCGGCGTGTACCACAAGAGCGGTCGATGGTATGGCAAGACGAAAAATGGCAAGTTCATGACCGAAGCCGATGCCATAAAGGCCGGCTACAAGGAAGCAAAGCGCTAGGAGGGACCAAGATGAAACGCCCCGGATTATTCTCAATCCTCATGATCGCACTCTGCTCACTGTTCCTGGCAGCAGGACCAGCAACGGCGCAGACTAAAGCAAAAACCGCGAATAAGAAGGCCAGTACGGAGACCGCGCCGGCCAGTTCGGCGAAAGAGCTGGTTGATTTGAATTCGGCCACAAAGGAACAGCTCTCTGTACTTCCGGGAATAGGCGACGTCTATTCGCAAAAAATTATCGACAATCGTCCCTACAAGGCCAAGACCGATTTGGTAAAGAAAAAGGTGATTCCGCAGGCCACGTACAAAAAAATCTCTTCGATGGTGATCGCAAAGCAGAAGTGAGGAAGCCGGTTTCATGCGCCTTCTGGTCTGTTCAAGGAGAAGGTATGAACTTGTTTACAGCATGCTAAAAGCTGCTACCGGCGCTGCTCCGGCCCTCGGGCGATTCCAATCTTCTTTAGCTTCGGCAGCTCTCTCCATGCTCTCGAATCAACAGACTGGAGGTATCTCCGGCCTGGCGCAGCAGTTTGCTGCTCAGGGCCTCGGGCACATTATTTCGTCCTGGATTGAACGGGAAAGAACCTTCCTATCTCTCGCGAGCAGCTGCACAGCATTCTTGGATCCCAACAGGTCCAGGCATCGCTGCGAAAGCCGGGCTTTCGTCAGAGGCAGTGAATGCAGCTCGCACAGATCCTGCCGCAGATGATCGATCACACTCCAGATGGTCAGGTGCCACAGGGTGATTTGATGGCAAAAGGACTTGAGCTGTTGAAAGGCAAGTTTCAGGCTTAAAAGAAATCGTCCGCTTCGCTGATTCCTTATTAGGCGCTCACTACTGTACAGTTGCGTCCATTGTTCTTAGCGCGATACAGCGCCTTATCGGCTGCCTGAAGTACTGCGTCAGCAGGGCGTTCGTCGCCATCGCACGAAGCTGCTCCGATGCTTACGGTGACGCGAACACGCTTCTTGGCATGCAGCTTAGGGGCATCTCTCTTCTTCGATTTGCGTCTGTCACGACGATCGTGATCGCGAACCTTGAACGGAGTTGACTCGACTTTTTTGCGCAGAGTCTCGAGGCTCGGATATGCCTCGTCTACCGATTTGTTTGGAAAGATCACTGCGAACTCTTCTCCACCGTAGCGAAATGCCTTGCCTCCTCCGGTTACATCGGCCAGTCGAGACGCAATCATCTGCAGGACCTGGTCGCCAGTCTCGTGTCCGTAGGTGTCGTTGAATTGTTTGAAATGATCGACATCCACCATGGCCACTGTATACGCATCACCCACTTTCAGCAGTGCCTGATTGAGCGCGCGGCGGCTGGGAAGCTGCGTGAGCTCGTCGTGGAAGGCCATCGTGTATGAGGTCTCAAGCACAGCAATGCCGAGGATCAGACCTCCGCTCGCGAAATAGGCGGAAGAGAGATGAGTTGCCCCGCCTGCATTCAGCGCGATGAACGCCGTGACTAAAGCCCAGAATAGGCTGCTCTCGACTGGCCGACGACGATTGAGCAGGTAAATCAGCATCACAACACCCGCAAGCAGAAACGCCAGGAGCGCGGGCTGCGCCATGTGGTTCCACTCGAAATAGCCGCCGGGAATAATCTCGCCGTGCATCAGATTCGCCGCGCGCACTTGGATCGGATGGACTAGAACGATGATTCCTATAATTCCGATTTGCGCGAGAATGAACGCCACGCGACGTCTTCCGCGCGAAGAAACAATTCCTCGATCCCGCATGAAATAAAGCGCAAGGAGATTCAGTGGAAGCAGCAACGCAACTGCGTCGAAGATCGTGCGCACGCCAGCAGAGGAAAGCCTTGGTACGAGCCACACCAGAGCGCGATCAGATGCTGCGACGATCAAGAGAGCGAAGAACAGGCGGCTGCAGTTGAAAACGGCGCTGAGCAGCAATCCAATACCGAAGATGACGTATGGATAGTAATGCCAAAAAGAGGCTACCATCCCCTGAGACCGGGCAGATTCCATCGCAAGGGCTGAGATCAAGAGAATAAGCCCACCAGGAACTACGAGGCGATAGACTACGCGCAGAAGCTTCGCGCCCAAGATGTCCTCCAATATCGATCTCTAATCGGTCCATCGCCCGCATGGGGAGACACTTCTCTTGCGCGCTTTCGCGGACCAGCCCGCTTCATATTAGGTTTCAATTGCGGTGTGGGGTAGATGACTTTCGTCCGTGTCCGGTTTGAGGTCGGATTATCCGCGAATTACTGCCAAGAGGCCGAAGAGTACTGTGCTGAGCAACCGCGGCTAGTCTCAATTTGGAACAGGATCAGTGTGTACTCCGTTACCAAAGTGACTCGCAACGCGCGTTTACGGGTTCCGATCCAGCCACTCTTCAAGCTTAATAATTGAGGCAGCAGAAATCGCCGCCGTTACCTACCCCTATCTTTGGAGCAAATCTGGATGTTTGAGAACAACAAGCTACTCGACAGCCTGTGGTTTCGAATGGGCGTTCACACCCTCGCCTTTTGGAGCTGGATAGCTGCATGCTGCGTCCTGCTCGCCATTCACTAGTTCTGGTTTCCCGACAGTACTGAGACGCGTAATCCCGGAAATTTCTAACCTGCACGACTTCTGATCATTTCTTTAAATCGAATCTAGCTCAATGCAGAGGAGGCACTCTCGTGCCCTCTGCAGAGCTTCTAAAGCAGTGCTCAAATCTTCGCTGTCCAGAACTCAACCGACGAGTTTGTTTTCGACCTTCAGGCGATACTTTCTGGTCACTGAGCGCTCTCCGTGCGTCGCACGAACGAATACAACTGGATCACGAGCGTCACTGCCCACTTGTTCCAGGTCCAAATCGATCGCCACTCGACCGTCGGGCTCGCTGACGGCCTGCGAGTGAATCGGAACTCCAGCCGGATATTGCAATCGTGAAGTGACCAGCGCTCCATCAACGGCTACACCAGAATCGCTAACTAGCAATCGCATGGTTAGCTTCTTCTCGAGAACTGGCTCGTCGGAGTTGAGCCAGGTGACAGCCAGGCTCTCGCCCTCGGCATCGCGAATTTCAGTCTGATCGCGGAAGAATTGCTCGATTGAGCCGGCCTTGATCACATCGAGCACCTCGCGATGCTGCTTTTTTAAGAGATCGTGAATATGCTCCTCTGAGAATCCCGGATTGCCGACCTGCTCAGCATACGACGAACCGTATTTGCCGATGCAGTGCCCTTTCACGAATACCATCGTTTGCAGTAGCAAGTCTGCCTTTCGTGCTTCACTCTGGACGTGGTAGATGGTCTGATTGTGTTTTACGTCGGTGTTAAAACCAAAAATCATCGGGTCCTGTGATCGCGCAGCACGGGAGATTCAATCTTGTTAATTGCTCGCGTGGAGGTGGTCGCTCATCAGAGCTCTCATTGCGTGTCCTGCGCTTGACACTCCGTCGCGGCGAAACTTATAGTCAAATGTTTCACCGTCTCTGTTGGCGCGCATTATATAACGGCCTCTATGCCGAACCAGCCTCTACCTTATTACGTCAATTACCTGCCCGTTTTGCTGCAGATTATTGTGGCTTGCGTGGTGGCTGGAGGCATGGTCGGTCTTTCCGCATTGGTCGGAAAGCATCGCTACAGCCGCACGAAAATGCAGGCGTATGAGTGCGGCATGGTCGGTACTGGCGATGCCCGTCAACGATTCTCCGTGAAGTTCTACATGGTCGCCATGCTCTTCATCCTGTTTGATGTTGAGGCGATCTTTCTTATTCCCTGGGCTGTGATCTACCGCAAGTTGCCGGCTGCAATCGCTCCCGCGCTGGGCGGCACTCCTGGGGACTTTAGCGCGCGCATGTTCGGTTTCTGGGAGATGTTGGTTTACATCGGCGTCGTCCTCGTCGGCTTCTTCTACATCTGGAAAAAGGGCGCGCTTGATTGGAACAAAACGGAGAAGACGGACTTCTAGATGCCGTTACAGCCTGCAATCACCGAAATTGACCAACTCAAAGACAGACCGGCAGCAGCGGCGCTCCAGTCTGCCTCACTCTTGGAAGCGGCGAAATTCGATCGCGATGAGTTGACGATTTATGTCAACCGCGCCGACATCCGGCGTGCTTGTGAGATTCTGCGGGAGAACACGCAGACTAAATTCAACTTTCTTTCAGACATTACTTGCGTCGACGTCTTCCCTTCTGAGCCGCGCTTTGAAATGATTTATAGCCTGCTCTCACACTCGCGAAAAGAACGAGTCCGCATAATCGCCAAGCTTCCAGGGGGAGACCCTTCGATCGAATCGCTCATGGGTTTGTGGGCTTCCGCGAACTTCTTCGAACGCGAGGTCTTCGATCTTTTCGGTGTGCGCTTTGTGGGACACCCAAATATGCGGCGCATCATGATGCCCGAGGACTGGGAAGGTCATCCGCTCCGTAAGGATTACCCAGTGGAGGGATATCGCTAAAATGGCGCATCTCAATCCCACACCGCTACTGGAACCAGCACAGGATCGCACGATGATCCTGAACATGGGCCCGCAACATCCGTCAACGCACGGAGTGTTGCGACTCCTGCTCGAGATTGACGGCGAAACAGTTATCAAGTGCATTCCCGATATCGGATATCTCCACACCGGAATCGAGAAGACTTGTGAGGCGAAGTTCTATCAGCAGGTGGTTCCACTAACGGACCGCATCGACTACTTGTGCCCGATGACCAACAATCTTACGTATTGTTTGGCTGTCGAGAAACTTCTTCAGCTTGAAATCCCGCCTCGAGCTCAATACTTGCGGGTTCTACTAAACGAGCTTACCCGTATCAATTCGCATCTGGTTTGGCTTGGCACCCACGCGCTCGATATCGGCGCGATGACGGTGTTCCTATACTGCTTCCGCGAGCGCGAAGAACTTCTGAAGATCTTCGAGAATGTTTCCGGCCAGCGAATGATGACTTCTTACTTCCGCATTGGAGGCGTCTCTCTCGATCCACCCCTGGACTTCTGGAGCAAGGTAAAGCATTTCATCGATAAATTCTCGGATCGTGTTGATGAATATGAGGGTTTGCTGACTTCCAATCCGATCTGGATCGAACGTACTCGCAGTGTCGCATACCTTACCGCCGAAGACTGCACTGCCCTTGGCGTAACTGGTCCGAGTGCGCGTGGCAGCGGAATTGATTGGGACCTGCGTCGGGATATGCCCTATTCGGGCTACGAGAAGTTCCAATTCAAAGTACCCGTTTCTAAAGAGGGCGATGTCTATGCTCGTTATCTATTGCGCGTACAGGAATTGCGCGAGTCAAACAAGATTGCGCGACAGGCATTGGAAGGTATGCCTGAGGGCCCATTTAAGGCTGAGGCTCCCAAAGTAGTTCTCCCGGATCGGGAAAAGATGAAGACCCAGATGGAAGCGCTCATCTATCACTTTAAAATCGTTACGGAGGGCTTTTCGGTTCCGGCGGGCGAGGTGTACCAAGGTGTGGAGTCGCCGCGTGGAGAGATGGGCTATTACATTCGCAGCGATGGGACCGCCAAGCCATATCGCGTCCATATGAGATCAGCGTGTCTTGCGAATTTGCAAGCCCTCGAAAAGCTTTGTATCGGCAGACTTTTAGCCGATGTTGTCGCCGCAATCGGAAGCATCGATATTGTGCTCGGGGAGATCGACCGCTGATGCAATACTCGCGCGAGCTCGAGCAAAGGTTCCAAAAGCTAGTTACCCAATACCCGTGGAAACGTTCGGCACTCATTCCTTTGCTGCTCTATGCGCAGGATGAAGTCGGGTATCTGTCTGATGACGTGGTTTCTGACATCGCGAAAAGAGTTGATCTGAACGAGCTTGAAGTTCGCAATGTGATCAGCTACTACTCCCTTTTGCGCACGAAGCCGGCGGGCAAATACGTCGTTCAAGTGTGTACAAATATCAGTTGCATGCTTCGAGGAGCTGAGAACGTATTCGATCATTGCAGGCAGAAGCTCGGAGTCGATCACAAAGAGGTCACCCGCGACGGAACATTTTCAGTCGAAGAGGTAGAGTGCATTGGGGCTTGCAGCTGGGCTCCCGCGGTGCAGGTGAACTATGACTTTCACCTGGAAGTAACGCCGGAGAAGATGGACCAGATCCTCGACAGCTATCAGAAGAAGACGCAACAGTGAAGACGATCTACACGCCAACGCCGCTGGCCTCACATCCCGACGAGGTTCGTATTATCTCGAAGCGTTTTGGCCACGGCGCGCAAAACATCGATCGCTACATTGAACTCGGCGGCTACAAAGCTGCCCGCAAAGCGCTGGAGATGCAGCCCGACGACATCATCAATGAAGTAAAGGCATCTGGGTTGCGCGGTCGAGGAGGTGCCGGCTTCGCCACCGGAATGAAATGGTCGTTCATTCCCAAGCAATCTGAAGCTCCGAAATACATTCTCATCAACGGCGACGAGAGCGAGCCTGCCACCTGCAAAGATCGGCTGCTGGTCGAATACGATCCGCATGCAATTATCGAAGGCGTGATCATTGCTGGATTGGCAGTTGGCGCGAAGCTCGGCTTCATTTATCTACGGGGAGAATATCGCTATCTTCTCGAAATTATGGAGAAAGCCGTAGCCGACGCCTACGTGAAGGGTTTTCTCGGCAACAGCATCTTCGGCAGCGGACGCGAGTTCAACATACTGACTCACACCGGCGCGGGAGCGTACGAAGTAGGTGAAGAATCTGCACTGATGGAGTCACTCGAAGGCAAGCGCGGATTGCCGCGCCTGAAGCCGCCTTTCCCTGCTATCAAAGGTCTCTACGGCGGTCCAACGGTCATTAACAATGTTGAGACGATCGCCACCGTTCCTCCAATCATTCTGAATGGCGGTAAATGGTACGTGAGCTTCGGACCGAATGAAAAGAATGGTGGCACGCGCCTGACTTGCCTAACAGGACACTTCAACAAACCTGGCGTTTACGAATTACCGCTTGGATATCCTTCAAAGAAAATGATCTATGAAGTGGGCGGCGGTATTCCGAACGGACGCAAATTGAAAGCTCTCGTCCCCGGCGGGTCGTCGACGTTCCTGCTGAACCAGGAAGAAGCCGAGTCCGCGACGATGGACTACGACTGGTTTGCGAGGCGCGGCGAGTTCCTTGGGTCAGGTGGAGTAGTGGCGATCGATGATCAGACATGTATGGTGAAGGTCGCGCTGCGCATCATGAAGTTTTACCAACACGAGAGTTGTGGCTGGTGCATTCCATGCCGCGAAGGCACCGACTGGCTGAAGAAGACCCTCACGCGCTTCCACGATGGAGGCGGCGTTAATAAGGATATCGATCAAATGCTGTATCTCGCGAACAACATGGCTGGACGAACATTCTGCGCTCTGGGAGACGCGGCTGCATTCCCAACCATCTCCATTGTGAAAAAATGGCGCCAGGAGTTCGAAGAGCATCTCGATGGCAAGCCGTGCCCATTTGAGCCCGTGTCGAGAGAAATGGCCATCGCTTAAGGAAATCACATATCTCGGAAATGGCTGACGTAACCATCACTGTCGACGGCAAGAAGGTTACCGCACCTGCGGGAACGCTTCTCATTGAGGCCTGCAAGAGCGCAGGCGTTGAAGTGCCCGCCTTCTGCTACTACCCCGGACTATCAGTTCAGGGCGCATGCCGTATGTGCCTGGTGCGCATCGAGAAGATGCCGAAGCTTCAGACGGCGTGCACCGTACCGATTACGGACGGCATGATCGTCATTACCGCTACCCCTGAGGTCCATCAGGCTCGTAAAGCAACGGTTGAGATTTTGCTCGGAAATCATCCTCTTGATTGCCCGGTCTGCGATGCTGGCGGAGAATGCGAATTGCAGGATATGACCTTCGCCTACGGCGCGGCGGAATCACAGTACATGGAGTCCAAGCAGCACAAAGAGGAGCAGCAGTGGTCACCTGTCGTCTTCTTTGATCGGCCGCGCTGCATTCTTTGCTATCGCTGCGTTCGTGTGTGTGGTGAAGGAATGGACGTATGGGCGCTCGGCGTACAAAACCGAGGCGTGGCATCCCTGATTGCTCCGAATAAGCAGGATCATCTCGAGTGCGAAGAGTGCGGCATGTGCATCGACATCTGTCCTGTCGGCGCACTCACGTCGGGCGCGTACCGTTACAAGACTCGTCCATGGGAGATGAACCACGTCGGCACCATCTGCACGCATTGCGCCGACGGTTGCAAGACAACTCTTGGTGTGCGTCGTTCCAAAGGTGGGATGGAGATCGTTCGTGGTGACAATCGTGATAAGAGCGGCATAAACGGCGATTTCCTCTGCATCAAGGGTCGCTATGCCTTCGATTTTGCGAATTCCGACGACCGCATAACGCAGCCTCTAGTCCGTCGCGATGGCAAGCTGATGGCAGTTTCCTGGGAGCAAGCCATCGATCACGTCGCGAACCGCTTCAAGCAGATTCGCGATTCACAAGGCGGGGGCGCAATCGGTGTAATCGGTTCGAATCGCACAACTAACGAAGAGAACTATCTGCTGCAAAAGTTCGCGCGCTCTATTTTGGGGACGAACAACATCGATCATCACCAAACGGCCGATTATCCTGCATTCGCCAAGGCCGTTGCAGGCAAGCAGAACATAACGGCGACACTGCGCGAAGTGACGACTGCTCCAGCAGTTCTGCTCATTGGGAACGACCCCACTGAGCAGCATCCTTTGCTTGCCTGGAATCTCCGCACCAACGTTCGTATTCACAATGGCCGTATTTACATCGTGAATTCGGGAGACATCAAGTTGCGTCGCCAAGCTCGCGCTTACGCGCAGGTTCCGATGGATGGCGGCGAGAGTTTGATGGTTCGATATCTGGGCGGGGATGATTCAGTCGCCAGTCAGTTGCAGTCTAGCAGTCTCAGCCGCGACCTGCTTCGAGAGTTCCGCGACAAGGTAAAGGGCGAGAAAGAGCTGATCATTGTCTTTGGTTCCGAGTTGCGCGGCGACGACGTTTTTAGGCTTGTGAAGTGGGGATCGGCGCAGTCGGCCAAATTCATCTGTCTAGGCGACTACTCAAACTCCCGCGGCGCTGCTGACATGGGTCTGTATCCCCATCTGCTCCCGGGATTCACTCCAGTCTCGAGCAACTCGGCCTTTGCGCAGGAATACGGATCCTTGATGCCAGGGCAGGCTGGACTCGACATCCAGGGCATGTTCTCCGCCGCCAAATCCGGCAAACTCGGCGCGCTCTACATAGTCGGATCGAATCCTGTAGCCCGTTACAACATCGATCCGTTTGCTTTGAAAAATACTTGCATTGTCGTGCAGGATCTGTTTCTCACCGAGACCGCGACTATAGCGGAAGTTTTCCTCCCTGCGGCAAATGCTTATGAGAAAGCCGGCACATATTCCAACACTTACGGCGACCTTCAGCTTTTGAAGAAGGCTGGCGATTTGGCCGGAGTGCGCACCGACTTCGAGCTGATCGTCCGCATTGCCGATCGCATGGGAGCAGACGTCCACAAGCTGGTTCCTTTCGGGAAGGGCATTCGTGCCGATATGGGACAGAGTCGTGGAGCGCAATCCGGAGAAGCGGATCAGCACCTTGTGTGGCTTAGTGCCCGGAATCTTGAGCCTAAGCTTAGTCCGTTCGATCCAGAGGCATTGCTGGACGAGATCCAGCGGCTTGTTCCCGGTTACAACTTCTCACGGCTGAACCTGTTTTCCGGAGGTGACGTTCACACTCTGGCTCCAGAGTTCAGCTCTATCTCACAACCTTCATCGCCGGAAAGCATTGTTCCGGCCAATGACACGCTCTTCACGTCCGGCACACTCGGCCGGTATTCGAACACTCTCAATTCGGTCATTGAGAACCGACAAGCTACAACGGTCGAAGCACAAATTCCGGCCGATTAGAGATTGATTCCGTCTGTTTTTGAAGTCTGCAGTTGATACAGGCCAGAGCCCCTGCTTACAGGATCAGGGTGACACCAAGCGGATCAAGATAACGGTTCAGAACTTAAAGAGAATTGGAATTGCTTCAATACCTCATCTTTGCGGTTATAAAAATCGCGCTGCTGCTCTTTATCCTGCTGACAGCAGTGGCGTACATCGTGCTCATGGAGCGCAAGGTTATTGCGCGCATGCAGAACCGCTGGGGTCCCAATCGCGTTGGGCCGTTCGGTTTGCTGCAACCTTTGGCAGATGGCATCAAGTTCATCCTCAAAGAAGACATCATTCCCGACAGCGTCTATAAACCACTTTACATAGCAGCTCCGATGATCGCGCTTACTCTTTCGCTGATCTCGATCTCCATCATCCCATTTGGTGGAGAATGGACGATAGGCAGCTATCACATACCCCTGCAAACGACTGCGTTTTGGAACGGCAACGGGATTCAGGACATCAACATCGGCCTGCTAATCATTCTTGGTATCACTTCGCTGGGAGTTTATGGAGTTGCACTTTCGGGTTGGTCTTCGAATTCGAAATATTCCCTGCTTGGATCTTTGAGAGCAAGCGCGCAGCTCATCAGCTATGAATTGGCGCTTGGGCTCTCGCTGGTCGGCGTGCTGCTTCTTGCCGGGAGCTTGAGCCTACGACAGATTGTTGATTCTCAGGCCGGCTCCCTCCTGAACTGGAACTTTTTCGGAGGTCTGCAGTTCGTCGCTTTCTTTATCTACATCATGGCGGCGTACGCGGAGACGAACCGCATTCCATTTGATCTGCCTGAGGCGGAGACCGAACTGGTTGCCGGCTATCACACCGAATACAGCGCCATGAAATTTGCCATGTTCTTCATGGCTGAATACTGCAACATGGTAACTGTAGCGTGTCTGGCGACTCTGCTCTTCTTTGGCGGCTGGCACAGTCCGCTGGAGGGACTGCATCTGCCTGTGCCAGCAATCTGGCTGATGATTTCGCCGCTGTTCTGGTTTTTTGTGAAGGTGTTCTTCTTTATCTTTGTGTATATCTGGGTTCGCGGGACGCTTCCGCGCTTCCGCTACGATCAATTGATGGCTTTTGGCTGGAAATTTCTGCTACCCCTATCGATTGCGAACATTGTGGTCACCAGCCTGGTGCTGGCACTGCGGTCTTAGTCTCGGAACGGAAATGCTTCACACGATTTTGTTCCTTATCTTCGGCGGAATCTGTGTGGCGGGAGCCCTGAATTTCCTGCTGCAACGCCACCCCGTGAACAGCGCTCTGTCGCTGATCGTCGTTATGGGATCGCTCGCATTGCTGTTCCTGCTGTTAGGCGCAGAATTCGTGGCCGCCGTTCAGATAATTGTCTATGCCGGCGCCGTCATGGTCCTGTTTGTCTTCGTGATCATGTTGCTGAACGCCGGCGAAGAGGAGCGCACCCATGGCAGCCGCGTTGCCCTAGTGCTAGGCGTACCCGGTCTTATCGCGCTTTTTGGATTGCTCTGCTGGACGGTCTCGTCCTCTCGTTCCCAGCTTGGACAAGTACAGATCGGGGGATATTACGTTCCCACCACAGAATTGGGCATCGCTCTCTTCCGCGAATTCCTGCTGCCGTTTGAGATTACCTCTGTCCTTGTGCTGATTGCCATTATGGGAGCCGTCGTTCTGGCCAGGAAGGAGCGCCAATGATGACACAGTCCATTCCACTCTCTTGGTATCTGATTCTCAGTGCGTTCCTATTTGCCATCGGAGTGGCTTCCTTTCTGATTAAGCGAAATATCATCACGATCTTTATGTCGATTGAGCTGATGCTAAACGCTGTGAACTTGGCCTTCGTAGCGTTCGCCAGCCACTGGCATCAGGTAAGCGGACAGGTATTCGTCTTCTTCGTAATGGTCGTGGCTGCAGCAGAAGCCGCTGTGGGACTGGCGATTATTCTCGCTGTGTTTCGTAGCCGCGAAACCTTGAATGTGGATCAGGTGAACCTGCTCAAACTATGAATTCGAATACGAATTTCAACTTGTGGATGATCCCGATTCTGCCGCTAATTGGCTCTGCCATCAACGGCATTTTCGGCAAGCGATTCCCGCGCAATCTTGTCGCCACCATCGCGCTTGTTTTTCCTGGCGCAACGTTCGCCTATGCAGTGTGGGTGGTCAGCCAATTTGCGAGTCTATCGCAGGCACAGATCCCGCACATCGAGCGTCTGTTCCCGTGGATCGAAGCTGGCGGGTTCCGTGTCGATTACGGTTTCTACCTCGATCAGCTTTCGGTGACAATGCTGCTTGTCGTTACGGGTGTCGGATTCCTGATTCACATTTATTCGGTCGGATACATGGCAGAGGAAGGCGGCTATTACCGCTTCTTCTCCTACCTGAACCTCTTCATGTTTTTTATGCTGACGCTGGTGCTGGCGCACACGTACCTGTTGATGTTTGTCGGTTGGGAGGGCGTCGGCCTGGCTTCGTATCTGCTCATTGGATTTTTCTTTCGCAAGGACTCGGCCGCCCAGGCAGGCAAAAAAGCATTTATCACCAACCGCGTGGGTGACTACGGGTTCCTTTTGGGAATGTTCCTGCTGATCAAACAATTTGGAACGCTCGATTATGACAAGGTCTTCAAGACAATTTCTGGACGACCAGTCGAAGCCAGCGTCGGGGTATTGACGATTACCGCGCTCCTTATAATGTTCGGTGCCGCCGGCAAATCTGCACAGATTCCGCTATATGTCTGGTTACCGGACGCTATGGAGGGTCCGACTCCCGTTTCGGCACTGATCCACGCTGCAACCATGGTGACGGCAGGAGTCTACATAGTTGCGCGCTCGAATGTTCTATTTCTGCACTCGCCGGAAGCGCTGCGCGTGGTTGCAATTATCGGAGCGTTGACTGCTATCTTCGCCGCCAGCATCGGCCTGGTGCAGAACGATATTAAGCGCGTCCTCGCATACTCCACGGTCTCGCAGCTTGGCTACATGTTTATGGCCTGCGGTGTGGCCGCGTTCTCTGCGGGCATTTTCCACCTTGTGACGCATGCGTTTTTCAAAGCCCTGCTCTTTCTCGCAGCAGGATCTGTGATTCACGCGCTCGGCGGCGAGCAGGACATGCGCCACATGGGAGGACTGCGAAAGCTGATTCCGTGGACATTCTGGGTGATGACGATTGCTACGTTCGCCATCGCAGGATTTCCACCACTTAGCGGATTTTTCTCGAAGGATGAGATTCTCTGGAAGGCATTCTCTGACAAGAATCACGGAAACTGGGTCCTCTGGCTGATCGGATTGATCACCGCGGGAATGACATCGTTCTACATGTTCCGCCTCTGGTTTATGACCTTCTTTGGGGAGCGCCGCGAAGCAGTCCATAACGAACACGAGGAGCCTACGGGAGGCGTTCATGCTCCCGGCTCAGCGCAGGCTGCTGCGGGTCATCAATCTGGAGTCCAGCACGGTCATGGCAATTATGGTCACACCGGACATGTTCACGAGAGTCCGTGGATAATGCTCGCTCCGCTGGTGGTCCTTGCCATTGGTTCCATCATCGTAGGCTGGCTCGGAATTCCTGAGGCGCTCCATGGTCACAACAGATTCGATCAATTCCTCGCTCCTGTCGTCCATACCAGTTCCGAGCCAGTGCGTTCCACAGAAAACTTTCCCTCGGAGCCTCAGAAATCCGAGAGCCCTGAGGAGAACAAGAGTCTCGAGCTAGAGCTCGCCGGAGCTTCGGTGGCCGTGGCATTCGCTGGGCTCGGTTTGGCATATCTCTTTTATGTGCGGCGTCCTGAGCTCCCCGACCGCATCGCGACAAATTTGAAAGGTGTTTATCGCATTCTGCTGAATAAATACTGGGTCGACGAGACGTATTATGCAACGCTGGTGAATCCCATCGTCGACGGCTCCCGCAATGTACTCTGGCGTGGCGTGGATGTCGGAGTGATTGATGCTCTCGTGAACGGCGCCGGCACGACCTCCAAGTTATTGTCAGGAATAACGCGCCGCATGCAATCCGGCAGCATTCGGTCCTACGCAGGTTGGGTCGCGCTTGGAGCCGCTTGCGTCGTCGGCTTCATGATCTGGATGGGGCTGCACGCATGAACGAGCTAGTCCTCACCCTGATCACATTCGTGCCGGCCGCCGGAGCTATCCTCCTGATGTTGATGCCGCGAAACGATCGCGCCATCAAGTGGATTGCGCTTGTCGTTTCCATTTTGGCTTTCTTCTTCTCGCTCCACCTCCCGGTGTATTGGAGCCACGGTGTAACTGGCTTTCAGTTCTCCGTCGACAAGCAATGGATTTCTAGTCCGAACACTCACTACCACTTGGGCGTCGACGGCATCTCGGTCTGGCTCGTCCTACTCACCACTTTCCTCACACCGTTTTGTGTACTCATTTCGTGGAAGTCGATCCACGGTGCGGTCAAAGAGTTCTTCGTGCTGATGCTGATCCTGGAGACGGCGATGATTGGCGTTTTCGTCTCGCTCGATCTTTTCCTCTTCTACGTCTTCTGGGAGGCTACGCTGATTCCCATGGCGTTGATGATCGGCATGTATGGACACGAGCGCCGCGTGTATGCCGCCGTCAAGTTTTTCCTGTACACGATGATCGCGTCCGTATTCATGCTCGGTGCCATTATCTGGTTCTACATACACACCAGTAGCTTCGACTACGTCACGATTCAAAACGCAATTCAAGGTGGATCCATCACAGGCTTTAATCGTGCCGCTGAGTTTCTGTTTTTCGGCTTCTTTATCGCCTTCGCAGTAAAGGTTCCGCTCTTTCCGTTCCACACCTGGTTGCCAGACGCCCACGTCGAAGCTCCGACCGCTGGCTCCGTATTGCTCGCAGGCGTTCTGCTGAAGATGGGCACCTACGGATTGCTCCGATTCAATGCGACGCTGTTCCCTGCGCAGGCACACGAACATGCGCTTTGGATCAACATTCTTGCTTTGATCGGCATTGTGTACGGCGCGCTCGTCGCTTTGGTGCAGCCGAACATGAAGAAGCTCGTGGCTTACTCCTCCGTTAGCCATCTTGGGTTCTGTGTTCTCGGAATCTTCACATTCACGCAGGTTGGAGTTGATGGCGCGGTATACCAGATGTTGAATCACGGTATCTCGACTGGCGCGCTCTTCATGCTTCTTGGAATGCTGTATGAACGCCGCCATACATACGAGATCAGGGAGTACGGTGGTTTGGCGACGCCAATGCCTGTCTATTCCACCCTATTCTTGATGATCACGCTGTCGTCGGTCGGATTGCCGCTAATGAATGGATTCGTCGGTGAATTTCTCATCCTGAGCGGCGCGTTTACTAGCTGGCAGTGGTACGGGATCATTGGAACGACAGGTGTGATCTGGAGCGCCGGCTATCTGCTCTGGCTTTATCAGCGCATTTTTTATGGTGAAGTAACACAGCCAGTGAATGCGCAACTATTTGACGCTGATGGACGCGAGCGAATCAGCCTGATTCCGATGGTTGTTATGGCCTTGATTATGGGCGTGGCTTCGCCATTGTGGATACGAATGATCGATCCATCAGTCGAGCACTCCTTGCGGCCTAGTTCCGTGAATGCCGCCACGGAAGTGAGACCAAGGGCGGCGGCACACATTTTTGCGATGGGCAACACAGCTAAATGAATCCGACTCCCGAATTGAGCTATATCCGCATTCTGCCCGAGCTTATCCTGAGCGCTTGCGGCCTGATAGTTATGCTCGTCGAGCCTTTGTTGCCCCAGCGTAGCAGCCACAAATCGCTTGGCATCTTTTCTCTGTTTGGCACCCTGCTGGCGTTGGTGGCCTCTCTTTATCAGACGAACTATCCCGGATGGGGATGGTTCAATATGATCCGTGTGGACGAGTTCAGCGTCTTCTTTCACGTCACGATCTGTGCGATTTCCTCGGTCGTAATTCTGGCTTCATTCGAATATTTGGAAACTCAGCAAATTCGCGGCGGCGAGTATTACGGGCTCATTCTGTTTGGCACAGTGGGAATGGTGCTGATGTCCTCGGCTGTCGAGCTGGTGCTGATTTTTATTGCGCTCGAGATCTCGTCTATCGCTACTTACGTGTTGGCGGGCTATCGACACCGGGCTGCCACAAGTGCCGAATCTTCCATCAAGTATTTCCTTCTCGGCTCATTTGCGACCGCCTTCTTCCTTTATGGCGTTGCATTGATGTTTGGCGCGACAGGATCAACTAGCATTTACACAATATCCAGTGCGCTTCAATCGGGACAAGTAGCGCTCGGCTCTTCGGTAGCACCAGTCAGCTATGGTCTCGCTTACGTTGCGGTGGCGCTCATGTTTGTGGGGCTCGGCTTCAAAGTCGCTTCTGCGCCATTCCATGTTTGGACTCCAGATGTATATGAAGGTGCGCCTGCTCCGGTGGTCGCTCTCATGTCGACGGCTCCCAAAGCGGCTGCCTTCGCGGTTCTACTTCGGATTCTTTTTGGCGCCGCTATCGATACAAGCAAAGCCTGGTTCTGGCTGGTTTGGATCTCTGCCGCGCTTTCGATGACTCTCGGAAACTTCGGAGCGCTTCTGCAGAACAACGTGAAGCGCATGCTCGCGTATTCATCGATCGCTCACGCAGGATATCTGTTGATTGCATTTGCAGCCGTGATCGCGCCCAATGCTCGCGATACAGGCATCTCTGCTGCGATCTTCTACGCAGCGTCGTACGCAGCTATGAACGTTGGCGCCTTCGCCGTGGTATCGCACTTCGCGCGTACTGGCGAACGCTACGTCAACTTCGAAGACTATGCCGGGTTGGGAAAGCGGTCCCCACTATTGGCCGCGACTCTCACCATCTTCCTTCTTTCCCTACTCGGACTTCCGGCGACTGGCGGATTCTTCGCTAAGTTCTACGTGTTTAACGCCGCTATCAAGAGCGATCTCATTTGGCTTACGATCATCGGCCTCATTAATAGCGCAGTCGCTTCTTATTATTATCTGCGTCTCATCGTGGTGATGTACATGTATGAACCGCAACCCGGTGAGGAAAAGCTCGAGATGAGAGCTGCTCCCGGACTTACGGCCGCACTCGTGATCACGGCCATCATCACGATCTGGCTTGGTGTTCGACCTGCCGGTGTGCTGGACTACGCAACTCGCGGAGCTTCGAGATTGCTGCCGAGCTTTCAGCAGAGCTCGAGCTTATCGCGCTAACTTTCTTCCAGATTCGCCTGAAAAACGAACGCATTTTCGCGTGCAATCCTCATTCAAGCTGTTCCGCACTAAAGCCAACCTACATAACACCACATTGGTTCTAAGCTGCTGAAGAGAGGCTGTCGATGCGGAATGCATTCCTATTACTCGCGTTACTGCTTACAATTTCGTGCTTTGCTCTCCCGCAGGCCAATGCCGGCCAGCAAGGAACAGCTCCTACACCCGGGACAGCTCCGGCTGCACATGATCCAGCGCAGCCTCAGAACCAGATGCCGCCCGACACGAAGGCTCCTCCGCCGACATCGACACCCAGCACGTCGCCTGGACAATTCCCGAGCAATCCTGCTGCAGCGCACTACATTTCTCCAGGGACTACTATTCGCGCAAATCTGGACACTCCGCTATCGACCAGAACTTCGCAGGTTGGAGACCGGTTCACCGCAACTATCACTGCCCCTGTGCAGGATTCCGGGGGCAATATCATCATTCCCGTCGGAGCCAAACTGAATGGTCAGATCACTGAGCCCCCCGACGAAAAGCTTGCCAGCGCTATAAAAGGCATGGGGCACCTCAACCTGCGGTTTACTAACATACAGCTTGCAAGTGGAGCGGACATTCCGATCAACGCAACTCTACTTTCTGTACATAAGCCGCAACTGATGCGGCCCTCTGCCGACGGCGGCTCGCAACCAGGGAGCACTTCAATCGGAGCGAATACCGCAGCGAATACGGCGCTGTCCCGTGCCTTCGGTCCGCCGATGAAGGGAGTGGCGGTCGGGAATCTCTCTGGCGGTGGTTACGTGCTTTCAACCAGCGGAAAGCAGGTGGATCTTCCTGCAGACTGCGGCCTGCGTCTGCGTGTCGATCGGGACACGCCGTTACCCTAAAAGCTAATGCTTTTCGACGACGCGGCGTTGTCGCAGCACATCCCACCGCACATAAATCATGTAGAGTACGACAAGGATGTTTACGATCAGGACCGTCCAGTGCAGCGCATTCGGATGCCTTATTAGCCCAATGATCTCCAGCGGCAGATAAGCCGATCCGGAAATAATGGCGAACCATTCGGCCCACGCTCGGGCATTCCAAAGCCCGTAAGCTTCCACAAACCGAATCAGCGCATAAGCGATTCCCACGCACGCGACTGCCACGATTTTCCTGCCGCTGAAACGGTCAGCGGCCGTGAGGAACGCCTGAACAAACCGGTGTGCGGGATTCAGATGAAGGAACTCGATAATATTTTCCGCAACGTCACCGATATCCTTGTGCAATAGCGTGAAGAGCGCAAAGCTCGCCAGCATCGCAAGGACGCCCTTAAAAATCTCGAGCAGGGCAACCGCGCGCAAGCCGGCAAGGTGCTCTCGATGCGCACTGAGCGCAAGGTTGTCAGTGGTTCGGGGAGGCAATGATTGCGCCACAGTCATCAATTCGAGATTACACCCCACACCTGTTCAGACATATGAGATGCGCGAGTAATCCGTACGCAATTTGGGATGAGAGAAGAAACTGCCAACGGCGATGAGAGACATAGCGTCGAGCAGGACCGATTCTTTCTGTTACAATTAAATCAGTCGGAGCCGCCAGGTTTCGGCACAAGGTTCCGCTCACCTTCCAACGAGTTTCCGCCACGGCGGGCGTCAAGAAGCGGGGACGTAGTTCAGTTGGTTAGAACGCTGCCCTGTCACGGCAGAGGCCGCGGGTTCGAGTCCCGTCGTCCCCGCCATACTCTCCTCGAGTGATAAGAGGCTTAACAGCTTCTTTCCGAATCGCCATCTACTTCGAATTCATCTTGTCTTTAAACATCAGAGCAGCCTAACGACACATGCCATCACGGAAGCAGCTCATTATCTTCATCACCGTCATCCAGTCCATTCTCTTCCTGGGGCACCTCGTGCTCTATGAGACTTGGATATTTTCTTCGCAAGGCCGCGGTATCCCCGTAGCTTCGGGCATCAAGGTTGTGCTTGGCATTTTGTCCGTTAGTTTCATTGCCAGTTCCCTGCTTGCCTTTCGATACAAGAACGGCATCGTGCGCGCGGCTTACAAGACTTCTGCGATATGGCTCGGACTACTGAGCTTCCTCTTTCTCGGGGCGGCTGCATCCTGGATTACCTTCGGTACGATGCGGCTGGCAGGACTGGATATCAACTTCCATCGCATCGTGCAAGTTCTATTCAGTATTGCTGTTGCGGTCGGAATTTATGGCGTGCTCAATGCCAGTTGCACCCGGATCACGCGAGCAAGCGTTCGAATAGCGAACTTGCCGGAGACTTGGCGTGGAAGAAAGGCGGCGCTGATCAGCGACGTGCATCTGGGGCACGTTCGCAACGGCAGCTTTCTGCGTCGTATGGTCACGAAGATTCTGAAGGAAGAGCCGGACGCGATTTTTATCGCTGGTGACTTATACGATGGCACAGCCATCGATGCCCATCAGGCGGCACAGCCATTGAAAAAACTTGCGGCGCCACAGGGAGTGTATTTTGTGGCAGGAAACCACGAGCAATTCGGGGACGACAGAAAGTATCTGGATGCCGTTGCGGCTGCCGGTATTCGCGTCCTCAGCAATGAGAAGGTGGAAGTGGATGGCCTGCAAATCGTCGGCGTCCCATATCGGAACGCAGCCCATCGCAACCGATTTGCCTCGGTGCTTCACGCTATCGGCCTGGATCGTGATCGGGCAAGCATTTTGTTGACTCATGCGCCTGATCACCCGCAGATTGCCGAGGCCGCCGGCGTTTCTTTGCAGCTCTCCGGACATACTCACCTCGGTCAATTTATACCCTGGAGCTGGATAGCGCGACGCGTCTACCGGGAATTCGTCTATGGCTTGACCCGATTCGGGAAAATGCAGGTCTTCACCTCGAGCGGTGCAGGCACGTGGGGACCGCCGCTGCGCCTGGGCTCGAATCCTGAGATTGTTATGCTTAGATTTGAGTAGCCCGAACTGCTTTCGCGAAAAATAAGAGCCATTACAGGGCCTTCCGCGGGAGATGCCATCACCCAGACCGAAGCGTGATAGCATGAACAGCCAATCCTGGATCACAAGCAAAACTGACGAGGAGTCCCAATGGCCGCATCTGGGTCCGTGCAGGTATCGGCGGGAGCTTGCCTCCCAAGTTTCGCCTCGCGGCTCTCACCCACAATGTTGGCGCGGCACTCTGTCCTCGTCCGCGTTACTCATTGGATTATCACTCTGTGCTTTTTTGCCCTGCTCGTTACTGGAATTGAAATTTTAATCTCCCACCCTCGTTTCTATTGGGGCGAGACCGGCAATGTGTTGACCTCACCCTTGTTCAAGCTGCCGATTCCTTCCTCGAGGGCGCTCGTTCCGACCGGCTACAGATACGTGCTGCCCGATCAGAATGGCTGGAGCAGGGCTCTTCATTTTCAGTCTGCGTGGATCGCAGTACTGACCGGCTTCGTTTATCTAATCTCCAGCTTGTTCACAGGGCATTTCCGGAAACACCTGCTTCCAGGCAAGGCCGATCTTTCCTGGCGGACGCTTTCGAGCGCGCTCGCGAAGAATTTGCGCTTCCAGCGGCCGAGTGCGGAAGAAGCTTGGTCGTACAACGTGCTCCAGCGGCTCACCTATTTATCTGTGATCTTCTTTTTCTTCCCATTGGTGATCTGGACGGGATTGGCCATGTCCCCCGCCTTCGTTTCCGCCTTTCCGGCAACGGTCACGCTGTTGGGCGGCCGTCAGTCCGCGCGCACCATTCACTTGTTGGTGTCTCTGGCTCTCCTGCTTTTTCTTATTGTTCATCTCGTCATGGTATGTCGCGCCGGATTCAGGCGCAGAACGCAAGCGATGATCACTGGTCACATTCACACACCCTGAGGAGCGCGCATGACCGACCTCTCACGCCGCAAATTGATCAAAACCGGACTCGCAGCCGCCGCCGGCATATCTGGGTTGGGTGTTGCTGCACGCCTTGCGCAAGAGTACGGACTCGTTCCCCCTGATCACGGTGGACCCTATGGTCTCGGCGAGACGCTGACGTATGCTTCTCAACGCCTGCTGACCAGACATTCGCTGGCGCGTGAGTTCTCGCGGAGCCAAATCTCAGAGCGTCCACTCGCGAATGAAGTCGCTGCACCGAACGAGGCATTCAAGCGCCTTCAGGCTGGTGGATTCTCTCACTGGCGGCTCTCGGTAGACGGATTAGTCGATCGGCCCACATCATTTTCCATTGACGACCTGAAGAGTTATCCCTTGCGCAGCCAGATCACCGAACTGGCATGCGAAGAGGGTTGGTCATACATAGCTGAATGGATCGGTGCGCCACTGTCGCATGTGCTCAATCTGGTCGGCACCCACCCAGAAGCCAGATACGTTGTCTATTTCTCTATCGATCCGGAATGGTGGGAGAGCATCGACATAGCCGATGCCATGCATCCGCAGACCTTTCTCACATATGGAATGAACGGCAGTGACCTTCCCATAGGCAACGGCGGCCCACTGCGCATGCGGCTTCCCCGCCAACTCGGCTACAAGAGCGTGAAATACATCACGCACCTGACGGTCACCGACAGTATGAAGCGTTTCGGCAAGGGCCTGGGCTCGGCCTCTCCTGAAGGAGGCTACGCCTGGTACGCCGGTATCTGACGGGACTGTTTCAGCGATGTAAGATGTGCGCGTTCGAATGCTGATAATCGGGAGAATATCCCGTTTTTGCCTGTGCTTTGCTGCTACAAACCTGTTGATCTTTTGAATGCTCATCGTTGCAGCAGTTCTTCGGGCCGATCATCTGTACACTTACAATTCAGGAACAGCTGCGCAAAACAGATGAGCTAAGCGGGAGCTGAGGAGAGGCAAAGAATGAGATCCAAGCTGATTTTTGCTTTAGCGTTCGTACTGTGCATCGCGTCGGTTGCGTGGGCTGATTCGTTGGAGTTGAAGAATGGCAGCCTTATCAAGGGCAAGTTCGTGGGTGGTACCGATTCTTACGTCAGCTTCCAGGTCGGCTCGTCGATACAGAAGTACGAAGTTGCCGATATCCTTTCGATCAAGTTCGATTCGACCCCCGAAGCAAACGACAGCTTGAAGCGGCGCAGTTCGCTCTCCCGCGAAGGAGAGATTACAGGTCTTGTCAGCTCCCCGCCACCGGCATACGTCACGATCCCAGCAGGGACGCGTATTTCTGTGCGGATGATTGATGGCATTGATTCCACTCAGAATCATGCCGGGGATCGCTTTCAGGCCTCGCTACAGGAGCCACTCACGGCTGATGGAAATATCGTGGTCCCAAAAGGGAGCGACGTTTATGGACGGCTAGCTGAATCGAAAGAATCGGGAAAGTTCAGCGGCAAATCGCAACTGCAACTTGAGCTGACCGGCATTTCCGTCAAAGGTCAAACTATTTCCATCGTGACTGGCGAGTATGAACTTACCGGAAAGTCTCGCGGGGCCAGCACTGCCAAAAGGACAGTGGGAGGAGCCGCAGTCGGGTCGATTATCGGCGCGATTGCGGGCGGAGGCAGAGGCGCCGCGATCGGCGCGGGCGTCGGAGGCGCTGCCGGCGCAGGGTCAGAAATCATTACCAAGGGAGACCAGGTGAAGATCCCGAGTGAGACACTCCTCGACTTCACCTTGCAGCAGGATCTTTCAATTCCCGAGGCAGGAATCTAGCTCGAGAACATTCGTATTCACGTGCTCGTGTCAGGGTGCATTGCGTTTCACTCTTAGACTGACCGAGCGAGCGCTCGGCTTCAATATCCCCCTAGGTTTTCGCTCGTATATCCTTTCCGGATGCTGAACAGGTTTAGTGGCTTTGCGCTTCCAATTCTCATTTCGGTCTGTCTGATCTGCGCAAGTGCTCAGAGTGCGCCAGAATCCTCGGAAAACAGGGGCTATCGCAATCCAATTCTATTCTCGGACTACTCCGATCCTGACGTCATTCGTAATGGTGATCATTTCTACATGGTTGCCTCGAGCTTTCATTTTGTTCCCGGCATTCCTATTCTGGAATCGCTCGACCTTGTGCATTGGAAGATTCTTGGCCATGCATTGCCGCGGCTTGATATCGATGCTCGTTATGACCTTATCGGGAGCAATGGTTATGGTATGGGCGTGTGGGCTCCAGCCATTCGCAAGCACAATGGGCTGTTCTACATCTACTTCCCTACTCCAACCGAAGGTATTTTTGTCGTGACCGCGAAGACGATCAATGGTCCCTGGTCGAAACCGCTGCCTCTGATTCGGCAACCCGGCCTTGAAGATCCTTGCCCATTCTGGGACGAAGATGCCTCCGCATACCTCGTGCACTCAAAGAAAGGTGCTGGTCCGCTGATTCTGCGCCGCATGGCGGCGGATGGCCTGTCAGTCCTTGACGATGGGAAGGAGATTGTTCGTGATCCAGAACACTTGCCTACGCTCGAAGGTCCGAAGATCTACAAGCGCGAGGGCTATTACTACATCTTTGCGCCGTTCGGTGGCGTCGAGAGAGGATCGCAGGCGGTGTTGCGATCCAAGTCGATTTGGGGGCCGTATGAGTACAGAACAGTGCTCGCGCAAGGTTCGACCAAGATCAATGGGCCGCATCAAGGAGCCTACGTCGAGACGCCCGATGGAAGGGGATGGTTCGTTCATTTTCAGTCTCGTGGAGCGCACGGCCGCATCGTGCATCTGCAGCCTGTGAAGTGGCAGGATGGCTGGCCGCTGATGGGCGAGGTCGTTCCGGGCGGCAGCGTTGGTGAACCGATTGCCGAGTACCCGCAATTGCCGGTTGAGGCCGACGCGAAAGGCCGCGCAATGCAGCCGCAAACATCCGACGAGTTCGACGCTCCGACTCTCGGCCCACAATGGGAATGGAATCACAACCCGGACGATGCCCGCTGGAGCCTCAGCCAGCGGCATGGCTTTCTACGGCTTGTGCCCGGAGCTGCGAGCGGCTTTCTGCGCGCGCGGAACACGCTTACCCAGCAGATGCAGAGCGAATCGCTCGAATTCACGGTTCGCATGGATGTATCTCACATGCAAATCGGTGTTCGCGCCGGAGTGGCTATGCTCCAGAAAAATCCGAACGGCCTGCAGGTTGTACAAGAGGCAGGAAAACGCAAATTACAGCTCTTCACCGCGAATGACGTCAGTGACGGACCGGAGCTCAAGGTCAACACCGTTCAAGTACGCATCAATATCGATGGGGACCGTGCGATCTATAGTTATAGCCTGGACGACGGTAGGTCGTTCCATCAACTCGGTAACGACATATCGATCACATTCTCTTTTTGGAAAGGCTCTCGCCCAGCACTGTTTGCCTACAAGGCGACGTCCATACATCAGGGGGCACAGAGTAAACTCAACTCAGATAAGGACGGAGCGATCGATTTCGATTGGGCTCATTATCGCGCGCTGCCGTGAGACCGCATGCCAGTGAAGACTGCGGTCCTGACAGTACATTTAAAAGCTATGTTAGGGGATTGACGTTTGCGGGTACGGCTGCGCCTGCCGTGCTGCGCCATTACCCAGTCTGTGACACTCGCGCCGCGAGTTCAAGAATACAATTTCGAATCGATATTAGGTCCTCCGCATCTTTACTTTGATTCCTCACTTACGACCGACTTGGCCGGTCGCGCACAACCAACGTTTTTTCTCCAGAAATGTAATCCACCAGAATCCACAGGAGGAGTTATGGCAACAATGCGAGTAGCGGTACCAGCAGTAACGCCAATGAGGTTGGCACAGATTTCCAGACCCGGAGCTGATTTCGAGATCGTTGATCGCGAAGTTCCTACGCCCGGCGCACGTCAAGTTCGTATCAGGGTGAAGGCCTGTGGCGTGTGTCACAGTGACCTGCTGACGAAAGAAGGCGTGTGGCCTGGAATCCAGTATCCGCGCAGTCCCGGACACGAAGTCGCCGGCGTCATCGACGAAGTTGGGCAGGATGTTACCGGCTGGAACAAAGGCCAACGCGTCGGCGTTGGCTGGTTTGGCGGACAGGATGGTACTTGTCTCCAATGCCGGCGTGGCGACTTCATCAACTGCCGCAACCTGAAAATTTCCGGCATCAGCTACGACGGGGGATACCAGCAGTACATGATCGCTCCTGTCGAGGCGCTGGCTGCGATACCAGACGGTCTCAGCGACGTCGAAGCTGCTCCATTGCTTTGTGCAGGAGTTACTACATTCAACGCGCTGCGGCACAGCGGCGCCCTACCAGGCAGTCTGGTTGCGGTGCAAGGCATCGGTGGACTTGGCCACCTCGGAATCCAATTTGGGAACAAGTTTGGCTACAACGTCGTGGCCATCGGCCGCGGTCCGGAAAATAGTGCGCTAGCAAAGAAGCTGGGAGCCAGCTCGTACATCGACAGCAAATCTACCAACGCAGCGCAGGAGTTGCAGAAGCTTGGCGGCGCACAGGTAATTCTGGCGACAGCGCCAAACTCAAAGGCCATGTCCGAGTTGATCGACGGTCTGGCGCCGAACGGCAAGCTCATGGTGGTAGGCGCAACGTTAGATCCTATCGAAGTTACGCCGATACAGCTCATCAGCGGAGTTCGTACTATCCAGGGCTGGGCTTCAGGAACACCAACCGATTCCGAGGACACGCTCAACTTCGCGACATTAACCGGCGTGCGTCCGATGATCGAAACCTATCCGCTCGAACAAGCAGGCGAAGCGTACGCGCGCATGCTGAGCGGCAACGCACAATTCCGCGTCGTCCTCACCATGTG
The DNA here is from genome assembly GCA_003225175.1 of Acidobacteriota bacterium. Lineage (NCBI taxonomy): Bacteria > Pseudomonadati > Acidobacteriota > Acidobacteriota bacterium. The sequence goes on along the minus strand of QIBA01000045.1, from coordinate 34,307 downwards.
ACGTAACATCGGCTGTTTTCTCGCATACGGGCACGAGTTTCACTCGTGCCCTTTTCAGAGCGGAAGAGCCGCCCAATACCGCAGGAAAGCGTCGAGTGCCTTGAGTAATATTAGGCTGCCCGATCGCGTTCTGATTTGGGAACAACTTCTTCCGTGACAGCGAGGGACCGGAGAGCCGTCTGTGCACGCCAGCGTCGCCAGAGCACGCGCAGAGTAGCCACGACAGGAATCGAGAGGTACACCCCAATTACTCCAGCGACTTCGGCGCCGGCAAGCACGCCGAAGAGCGCTGCCAGCGGATGCAGTTCGACTCGGCCGCCCATAATGCGAGGAGCATTCACATAATCCTGAATCACGCGCCAGACAGCCAGGAAGGCAATCAAGAGCAGCAGGTGCGTGTACCCCATGCCGATGGCCACACCGATGATGACCAGCGCAGCGATCGCAGGTCCGACAACCGGAATGAACTCGAGACAGCCGGCGATCGCGCCGAGCACGTAACCATAAGGCACGCGCATCACGATCAGAGTAATGCAGAACACGACTCCGGTCAGCGCGGCCAAAATCAATTGCGCGCGGATGTAATGGGCCAGGATCTGATCAATGTCATTCATGAGTCCTTCGGCAAATTCGCGTTGGCTGCGGCGCTCAAAGATGTCCAGAACCGAGCCGCTGATTTTGCTGCCGTCTTTGAGAAAGAACACGGAGAGTATGGGAATTATGACGAGCCACCATGCGTTCTTCCCCAACGCGGTGAGCCTGATGCCGAGATCGCCGGCGACACCGATGATCGTGTCGCGATGGGCGGCCATGAATGCCTGCACTTTCTGAATGGTTTCATGACTCCATCCACGCTTCGAGCCTAGTGTCCACGCGATCTGGCCGGTGGTGATTTTCTCGTACAGGTCCGGAATGGTACTGGTTAGTTTTTGCGCTTCACGAACCAGGCTCGGTCCAATGAACAGGAGCAGGAGCGCCAAGCCCGCGCCAATGGCGATATAAACGATGACGATGGCCCTGCCCAGAGAGATTCGTGCGCGATTGCGAACGTGTTCCACAAGGGGCGCGACCAGATACGCGAAGAAGATTGCAAAGAGAAAAGCGATTAGTACTGCACGCGCTGCCCAGGCGAATCCCAACACGGCTGCGAACAGCAGGAGCGTGATCAAGACTCGCGTGGTCTTCTCGTCGAGCAGCATGCCCAATGCGATGTGGAGGCGCGGCGGCTAGTTGCACCGTGGAGGCAGCGCCGCTTGAGAAAGGAGCAGAGGAGCAGGTCACTGGCGCACTGATCCGAATGCGCTGCGCTTAGGAGACTTTGGCACCGCGCTCTGTGAGTAATTCCCTGAGAACGGAACGATGGCAGCGATCTTCGTCCTCGCAGTAGCAGCCTACGCAGAAGTTTGTCTGATGCGAGAGCGCCGCCAGTACATCGAGAAGTCTGGCCGCTTCCGGCTTGTTCATCTCGGCGCGAAATCGGCGTTTGAATGTTTTCCACGAGCCCTCGTCCTGTGATCGTTGAGCGAATGCCACGAGCTCTGGGGTCGGCGAGAGGTTTGGTAGCCAGACGTCGTAGAAATCGCGCTTCGCGAACTGCGCCTTCGGAACTCCCCGAGGTGGTCTGCGAACCGTGCCGATGCGCAGTCCTTCATTCGGTTTCCTCGGCGATCCGAGCTTTATGATCGCAATCGGCAAGGTCGAACCCTCATCGCGGTGATTGGATAGTTTGCCAGACTAGGCCCCTCTGCGATGAATTCGCTTCGAAAGCAATTCTTTTGCTTTCTCCAGCTCCGATCGTCGCTTTGCCCCCAAGCCGCGTCCTGCGCGATTGATGAAGTAGGTCAACATCCTCATCCCTGAGCTCGGTCCCTTTGGAGAGACCTTCTTGGACGCCAGCGTCCTCGCAATCATGGACGCGCTCTTCGTGAAAAGACCAGACGGAGGATGAGTCGAATCAGTTTTTACCTTCGCTACCCATCTCTTAGATTTCTTTGGAGCGGTGTGTCGCTTCACTGTCACACAACAGTGCGATGCATCTGGCTTGTCGCGGGAGTGCCCATTCGATTCCCCAGAAAAGTAATATAAAAGCACTATCGTCCTGAGCTGCCCGGGAGTTTAACGTTCCACACGACCCCCATAATGAGGTTCCTGTCTCAGAAAAGCATTACCAAGGCCTGCCTCTGGTTTGCGGCCCTTTCCGGTGCGTATCTTTATGCTTTTCCTGGACCGAACCTCTTCTATATCAGCATTTCCCTGGCGCATATTGCGCTGGGAGTAGTCGCGGTTCTCGCTGCTCCCTTCCTTATTCATAAGCTGCGTGGGCTCTCTCGGCTGGGCAAAGCCGCAGTCGCGCTTCTAGTTCTTGGTGCGATCGATGGCGTCGTCGTCATGGTGGTTGGCGGAACTCGCCCGCATCTCGACTTTGTTTACCTTCATTCGATTTTGTCCTTCGCTGGAGTGCTCCTGCTGGCGGTGAATTGGCTTCGCTCCAGGCAATGGTTCTCGTCGGCTGGGCCGAAGCTCACTGCGCAGTGCGCATCGCTGTTTCTAGTAGCGGTCCTTCTCGCTTTGGAGGCTCGTCATTTGCGCCTGAAGCGATGGGAGACGTCTACACCCATCAGGAACCCAGAGATCGCTCCGGCAGAAATGACCAAAGAGGGAGACGGTCCTTCGGGAGCCTTTTTCCCGAGCTCAGCGCAAACTACTGACGGCAAGCTGATACCTGCCAAGTACTTCATGGAGTCGCAGGCCTGCGAACGTTGTCATAAAGATGTCTACGAACAGTGGAGCAGCTCGGCTCACCACTTCTCTTCCTTCAATAATCAGTGGTATCGGAAGAGCATTGAGTATATGCAGGACGTGGTCGGCACACATCCATCAAAGTGGTGCGGCGGATGCCACGATCCATCGGTGCTGTACAGCGGATTAATGGACACGCCAATCAAGCAGATCGTTCACACCCCCGAAGCCAATGCCGGTCTGGGATGCCTGATGTGCCACTCCATCACTAAAGTGAAAAGCACGATGGGACAGGGAGACTTCGTGCTTCTTTATCCGAAACTGCACGAACTGGCCGCAAGCAAGAACCCGGTGATGCGATGGCTGCACGACTATGCTGTCTATGTGAATCCTGAGCCGCATCGGCGGGCTTTCTTCAAGCCCTTCATGCATAACGAGCAGTCAGCGGAGTTTTGCTCGAGCTGCCACAAGGTTCATCTGGACATTCCAGTCAATCACTATCGCTGGATCCGGGGTTTTAACGACTACGACAATTGGCAAGCAAGCGGAGTCTCCGGGCTGGGCGCGCGGTCGTTTTACTATCCGCCCAAACCGCAGCGCTGCCTGGACTGCCATATGCCGCTCGTGGAGTCTGCTGATTATGGAACCACTGACGGCAAGCTACACTCACATCGCTTCCCTGCTGCCAACACAGCGCTGCCGTTCGCGAATCAGGACGAGAAGCAGATGCAGACCGTCCTCGACTTTCTCAAGAACGGAATCATCAGTGTGGATATTTTCGCCATGGCTCGCGAGACAAAGCAGGCAAGCGCAGGAGCCGCTGTTCCTGGGGAGCTCTCAACAACCTTTGCGGTGGGCGAAGAGGCTGAGTCGAGCGTTCGTGCCGGAGAAACTGGAACCGGTGGCACTGAGCAGTTTGACGTTACAGCTCCACTGAATCGGGTGCTGCCTGCGCTTCATCGCGGCGATACGGAACGCGTTGACGTTGTCGTGCGCACGCGCAAAGTTGGACACTTCTTCCCTGCCGGCACTGTCGATGGCTTTGATGTCTGGCTCGAACTGAAAGCCACCGACGAAAAAGGACAGGTGCTCTTCTGGAGTGGTCGCGCGGAAGACAACGGCAAAGGGCCCGTCGAAAAGAGCGCGCATTTCTATCGCTCGCAGAGCATCGATGAGCACGGCAATCCAATCAACAAGCGTAACGCGTGGTCAGCGCGCGCGCTTGTGTATGTGAAGCTGATTCCCCCAGGCGCAGCAGATACGGTCCACTATCGCTTGCGAATTCCTGACAACGCCGGCAATAAAATCAAACTCGAAGCACGACTGAATTACCGGAAGTTCTCGTGGTACTACACGCAGTTCTCTTATGCCGGCAATAGCCAAGGCTTCGCCAGCCAAATGGCTTCGAGCTTCGATGATCGCAAGGTTTCATTCGATGGCGAAATGTCCGGAGTCTCGGGCAAATTGAAATACATCCCCGATCTTCCCATCACTACCATCGCCTCCGACGAAGTCAGCTTGCCAGTTGTTGCGAGGAACGTGGCTAAGCCGGAACCGAAGCGGCAACTTGAGGCAAGGGATTGGGAGCGTTGGAACGATTTCGGAATTGGCCTATTCCTGCAGGGGGACCTGAAAGGCGCACTCTCTGCGTTTCAAGTTGCAGCGGAAGTAGATCCTGCAAGAGCAGATAGTTACGTGAACCAAGGACGCGTTTTGGTTCAAGAAGGTGACGTGCAGCGTGCCAAAGAGGTCCTGGAGAAGGCGCTCGCGATTGACGCCAGCCTTGCGCGCACGCATTACTTTTATGCGCGTGCTCTGCGCATCGAAGGCAAGTACGATGATGCATTGCAGCACCTACGAATCGCCGAACAGAAGTACCCTCAGGACCGTGTCGTGATCGATGATATTGGCAGAATTCTCTTCCTGCAGCACAAGTATCAAGAGGCGATCGACGAGCTGAACAAAACGATAGCTATCGATCCTGAAGATCTGCAGGCAAACTACAATCTGATGTTGAGCTACCGGGGGGCGGGAAACGCGGAACAAACAGCTGAGTATCAGAAGCGATACTTACGCTTCAAGGCAGACGAGGCTGCGCAGGCGTTAACCGGTCCGTATCGCCTGGCCCATCCAGAGGACAACAACGAGCGACAGACTATCCATGAGCATGAGAGTGCTTCGCTGTCGAATCCCATCCGACCAACGAAGACTTCTACCCTGAAGCCGAAGCGTCCAAGGGTTGCGTCGACACAATCCAGCTCGACAAGCTCATTTTCTCCCGGTCATCGATGAATAAATCCATTCTGCGTCTTTCTCTTGTCGGTTCCATATTGGTTTACACGATTGCATCTGCGCAAAACTCACAGTTCACGAATATTACTCAAGCCGCCGGAATTCACTTTGTTCACAACAACGGCGCGACAGGAAAACGGTACTTGCCAGAGACGCTGGGAGTGGGGGTTGCCTTCATCGACTACGACAACGATGGATCGCAGGACATCCTCTTTGCGAACAGCGAAGACTGGCCGGGAGCTCCGAAGCATCCGTCTACGCTGAAGCTGTATCACAACAATCGCAATGGAACCTTCACCGATGTGACGCAGAAGTCAGGCCTTGGGATCAGCATGTATGGCATGGGAATCGCAGTCGGTGACTACGATAACGACGGCTACGACGACGTATTCGTCTCTGCTGTCGGCCAGAGTCGCCTGTTTCATAACAACGGCAATGGAACTTTTAGCGATGTAAGCCAGAAAGCCGGCATGACTGGTGTGCAGGAGTTCAGCACCAGCGCCGCATGGGTTGACTATGATCGCGACGGCAAGCTTGACCTCATCATTGCCAATTATGTTCGCTGGTCGCCGAAAGAGGATATCTACTGCAGTATTGACGGCAAGAGAAAATCCTACTGCACTCCTGAATCTTATAAAGGAGCGTCGATTCGCGTCTGGCACAACCTCGGTAATGGCAAGTTCGAAGACGCGACTGCCCAGTTGGGATTGCTCGACCTGACTTCAAAGACGTTGGGCATCGCCGTCCTCGACTACAACAAAGATGGCTGGCCGGATTTCGTCCTCTCCAACGACACACAGCCCAACAAGCTCTACGTCAACGATAAAGGAACGCGCTTCTCGGAGGTCGCCGTAACAGCAGGAATTGCGTACAGCGAAGAAGGTCTGGCACGTGCCGGAATGGGCGTCGATGCGGCGGATTACGATCGCAGTGGCAACCCCAGCATTCTGATCTCAAACTTCTCCAATCAGATGCTTTCGCTGTTCCATAATGAAGGGCATGGTCTATTTGTGGATGTGGCGCCCACATCCGAGATCGGCCGCGATAGTCTGCTCACTCTAGGATTTGGTTGTTTCTTCTTCGACTACGATCTCGATGGCTGGCTCGACATCTTCGTCGCGAATGGACACATTGAGGATCAGATCGAGAACATTCAGAAACGCGTGCGCTATGCCGAGCCTCCACATTTGTTTCACAACCTCGGCAATGGGAAGTTCACTGAAGTAACGGAGCGCATGGGCGCCGAATTTGCGCGGCCGCGAGTGGCTCGCGGAGCCGCATACGCCGACATCGATAATGACGGAGATCTCGATCTCGTAATGACGACTAACGGCGGCCCGGCACAACTCTTCCGCAACGACACGAAAGAGAATCAAAGCCTGCGCATCAAGCTGGAAGGCACAAAATCGAATCGTGATGGAATTGGAACAGTCGTTCACGTACACACCGGCGCCGGCGAGCAGGCGCTAATGATGCGGAGCGGCTCCAGCTATCTTTCCCAGAGTGAACTCGTGCTTACCTTTGGCCTCGCTAATTCGACCAAAGCAGATCGTATCGATATCGATTGGCCTAGCGGCCAACACGAGATCTTGCGCGATGTTCCGGCGGGCCAGATGATTACTGTTCGGGAGGGTGCGGGCATAAAGGCTGGTCGCAAGTTTGGCCCACGATCCTAGGACGCGAGTCGCGTACACGGTTGGTCTGAGGAGAGAATCACCTTATAGCCGTTTTAGACAAACCCCCGGCCGAGGCGGCCGCAGGCCCTGATTGTTGCTGATGTAAGGACCGCCGCGCCCGCGCAGGTGTTTGGCCGTATTCCTGAAATCAGAGAGCTAATCCGAGAGCGTTAGACCAGAACAGCTTTTTCTGCAACCGTATTCTCGAAATGTTAGGTTTTGCCAACCGAGTCATTTACATTGTTGAGTCTCTGGCAAGGTCCAAAGGAATGTTAATGAGTCGCCGCGCACCGTCTGTTAATAGTTTGTTCAGATTCTTCGCGTTGTGGACCTGCTTTTTGGCAGCTTTGAACGCCGACGCGGCGAAGCGCGCGGAAGTTCTGACCCGCGGCTATAACAATCAACGCACCGCGGCGAATCTCGTCGAGAAAAAGCTAAAGCCCTCGAAGGTCGACCCGAAGCAATTCGGCAAGCTGTTCATGTTGCCTGTGGACGATCAGATTTATGCGGGCTTGCTTTACGCCGCAGATTTAGAGATCGCTGGTCATAAACACAACGTTCTCTTCGTCGCCACGGTAAACAACAGCGTCTATGCATTCGATGCCGACCATTTTGGCCCGCCGCTGTGGCACCGGAACTTCAACGGCAGCGGGCGGCCGACGCGCAACACCGAGGTTGGTCAGGCGTGTCGCATCTACAACGACTTCATTGGCAATATCGGTATCGTCGGCACGCCTGTGATCGGGCCAGACAGGACCATGTATTTCGTCACGCGTATGGTCGAGGGCGATGCGACCGTGCAGCGTCTGCGCGCGATTGACATTACAACTGGCGCAGACCGGCCGAACAGTCCACAGATAATCCAGGCGACCGTGTCCGGAACTGGGGACGACACCAATGGATCAGTGGTCAGATTTAATCCCTTAACGGAAAACCAACGTCCAGCGCTGGCTCTCGCGGACGGAACCGTGTACATAGGCTGGGCGTCGTTTTGCGATACACGCCCTTATCACGGCTGGATGATATCTTACGATGCTTCGACGTTGAAGCAGATCGGAGTCTTCAACTCGTCGCCGAATGGAAACATGGCCGGGATCTGGATGTCCGGCGCAGGCCCAGTATTGGACCAATCCGGGAACTTGTACTTCTCAACCGGCAATGGCAGTTACGATGGGACTACAGGATTCGGCGAGTCGCTGGTCAAGGTGCAGGCGAAGACCCTTCATCCCCTGGACTTTTTCACACCCTCAAATTTCAATACGCTCAACGATTTCGACCTCGATTTCGGAACGCAGGGCCCAACGATGCTGCCGGGCACAAATCATCTTCTCGTGGGAGGCAAGGAGGGCAAGATGTATCTGCTTGACGCCGGAAAGCTCGGCGGCCAGTCGCCAGGCGACATCCAGATTTCGCAGGTGGTTCAGGCTGTCGATCCTACAGTTCGTCCGACGCTTACCCATCACATGCACAACGCGATCCCGGTATGGGAGAGCCCTGAGGGATTGAATGTGTACGTCTGGGGAGAGAGCGATTTTCTACGGGTTTATCGTTTCGATCCTTCTACGCACAAGTTTGCAACCAAGGCGGTTGCGACCGGTTCCATTCTGGCACCGAGCGGAATGCCTGGCGGCATGATGACCATTTCTTCCAACGGCTCCCATTCTGGCACCGGCATTCTTTGGGCGGCACTGCCCAGGGCGGGGGATGCCAACCAGATGACGGTGCCGGGCGCGCTCTACGCCTATGACGCTGAAAATCTGAAGCTGCTTTGGTCAAGCACGGCTGCAGGCGACGATCCGCTGAACTTTGCCAAAGGCAGCCCTCCGATTGTGGCCAACGGCAAAGTCTATATGGCTTCCATCTCGAACTTTGTCTCGGTCTATGGCGAGCGCAAAGGCGCGCCCAAGTTTCAGAATCTCGCGTTGCGCGGAAAGGCGACTGGAAGCCGACCCTGCGATCCAACTCAGACTGCGGACAAAGCATTTAACGGCAGCACGGAGAATGGACCCAGCGATAAATGGTGTTCTTCCGATGCCAATCCTTTTCTCCAGGTGGATCTCGGCCGAGTTTCTGAGATCGGACGAGTTGTCGTAGAGCACGCGGGAGCGGGCGGCGACGACTTCAACCTGAATACCCGCGATTTCAACATCCAGGTGAGCGCGGATGGTCAAACCTTCTCCACAGCGGCAAGCGTGAAAGGAAACATTCAGAGCATCACCACGCATGACATTCCTCCTACGGAGGCTAGATATGTGCGTTTGACTGTAACTACGTCTCAGGCGACGCAAGCTCCACCCGCAAATATTTATGAACTACAAGTCTTCCCTGCTGCTGATCTCAACCAGGCGTCTTCTCACGGCGGCAGATAACAGAAATGCATAACGAAGCTCGATCGACACAACGCAAGTTGGCAACCAGCACAGGCGAAGTGAACTTTTTGCTTCTACTGGCGCTCACGCTCTCCATTTGCCCATTCCAAGCTTCGAGTCAGACAGTAGAAGTCACTCGTACAGGCCAAGTCATCACGGCTCCTTCGGACGTCGCAGCACCGCCGCCTGACGCCGAGATCACTTCGTCGGGACTCGCAATGAAGGTGCTGAAGGCAGGGATAGGGACGGTGCATCCGGCCACCAACGATTGTGTAAGTGCAAACTTCGTTGCATGGAAAACCGACGGCAGTTTGTTCTCAACCTCCACCTCGATGGACAACTCAGAAATGCTCTGTCTTAATGCAGGCATCATTGGCGTTTCTGAAGCGCTGAAGGAGATGGTAGTTGAGGAAAAAAGACGCCTTTGGGTTCCAGAGGATCTCACGTTCAGAGAGCACCATCATCATGGTCAGAGACGACCAGAAGACGAAGAACCGCCGCGTGGAGACCTGACGTTCGACGTCGAGCTTCTGTCGATCATCAAAGCGCCGCCTACTCCTGCCGATCTGGCGCAGCCTCCCGCAAGCGCAACCAGAACTTCATCCGGCCTTGCCTATCAGGTATTGAGAGACGCAACCGGCAGTGTTCATCCCTCCTTGAAAGACAAAGTAATGGTTCATTTTTCGTGCTGGAAGAGCGATGGCACGCTGTTCGAGACGACTGAGATGGGCAATCACCCTGCACTGGTCACGCTGGCAACGGCTCCGGCGGGATGGCGCGAAGCGATTCCCTTAATGGTGGTCGGCGAGAAAGCTCGATTCTGGATTCCGGCGGTCTTGGCTTTCGGCGACCGACCCGCCAACCGCTTCAATCCCGCCGGCGACTTGGTCTATGACATTGAACTTTTGACTGTGCAGTAATTTCTTCTATTTGACCCGTTAACCTACGCCGGATCGGCTACGCGGAATTCCCGCTCAAAAAGTGCCGCGGTTTGTGCAGCACTCTCGCCGTCCACTGGAAATCGGTGTCACAACAAGAAGCCGGAGTCCACATCATTTCTGTGGCGGCAACCTGGTGAAGACAAATGAAAAAAGGCCTCTCGTTGCCGAGGGGCCTTTCCCTTTGCCTGGAAACTTCTGGCTAGAACGAGTAACGCAAGCCGGCCTGCATGACCCTATATGTGTTCGGGACCATGGTTTTCCAGTTGCTGAAGTTCGGGGATGGCGCAGTTGATCCAGGACTGATTCCGTAACCACTGCGGCTGAAATCAATTCCCTGGAACTGCTGCGTGTTGGTCAGGTTGAATACCTCCCAACGGAACTGCAGACTGTGGTTCTCGTTGTAAGGCATTACCCAGGTCTTACCCATTCCCAAATCGAGATTGATGAAGTGCGGATAGCGGAAGTAGTTCCTCAATCCCGTCTCGCCGGGATAGGAGTTTCGGAAGTTCAGGAAGGCAGTTGGCTCGCAAGCGCCAAAGTACTGCGGAGTCGCAACGACGCGCGTGCTGCAGCCGTTGTTCGGTACCGGCCCTCTCAGACTGGTATAACTCTGCACTTCCCAGTTGGTCGACCACTCAGCCGCATCGTAAGGAGCGCCAAATGGTGTGCCGGTATTGAAGCGGAATACGTTGGAGAGTTGCCAGCCACCAATGATCTGCTGGACCGCTCCGTGAGCGTCGCTACCCAGCAACTTGCCGTTCCCGAACGGTAGTTGCCAGACTGAGTTGACGTTGATGACGTGGCGGCTGTCGAAGTCCGAAGCGGCGTATGCGTCTTGCGGACGGAACGGGTTGAGGATGAGCGCCGAATCGTTGTAAGCCCCATAGGCTTGCAATCCGGAGGCATTGTCGAGCGAATGTGAGAAGGTGTAGTTGAAATCAATCGTCAGATCGCGCAAGCGCTGGCGATAAGAAGCTGCCAGAGCGTGATAGTTCGAGTACGCGAAGGTTGACCAAGTAGTGAGAGCGCCATACTGCGGCTGGTAGAACGCGTGCGGCCCGATGTTCGACAGGTTCTCCATATCGAGCATGATCGTCGTCCAGTCGTTGGTATTGATGAGCGCATCCTGATATACCGCCTGAGTGGAGGAAACACACGGTTTTTTAGAAGAGCACAAATTGGCATTCATTCCCGACACGGGAAAAAGATTTTCGAAGTAGGGAATGACCGGGACCGCGCCGCCGGGAGTTCCTACCTGGCTGAATGGCACTCCAGCTTGGCGAGCCTTTTCCAGAATCGTGGCAGCCGTATAGAAGTCCATGCCGCTCTTTGGATCTCTCAGGTCCGCAGGTGTCGCGATGTCCTTTTGTGCGAGCAGGTCGCGAGCAAAGCGTCCGAGGTAAGAGAATTGCAGCACGCCTCCCTTCGGCATCTCGCGTTCGTACGTTAGGCTGACAGCGTAATTCTTTGGCGTCTGGAGCTGGGAGTTCAGAGAAGACTCGATCCGAGTAGGGAAGTCTTGTTCGGTCTGCTGCAACGGGAAGGTCAGATTACCAGGTACCGTAATCAGCGGCAGAGTCCGAACGTTTTGGGTAAACGATGTAAACAGTGGCCCAGGTGCTGACGTGCAAGAGGGTAACTGATTGCCGTCCACCACGTAATGACCGCAACCCACGTTATACGTGTTCACCGGGATCACAGTTTTGGACCCGAATCCCAGGGTATTGCGCGTGTCGAAGAAGGTCGCGATCGCTTCCCCGAAGTAGTCGGGCAGCATCGCAAATCCTCCCCGTATCACGCTGGCGTTGTTTCTACCGAAGACCTTCGACCAGAATCCATCGCCAGTCCTCGGAGACCAGGCAATACCCAGCCGTGGCAGGAAGACTGTCTTATCCCAGTTATAAAGCGGTGGGCCGCCATTTACAGGACCTGATTTGTTGATGATGATGTCTTGCAGATATGCGCTGCCAGCGTTCATGGCGTCTACACGTTTCTGAAAGATCTGTCCGAGAGGAATGCTTGGTTGTACTTCGAATCCATTCTTCTCGTACACCGGACGCCACAGGCTGTAGCGAAGCCCAGCAGTGACAGTGAGATTCTGATTCATCTTCCAGACGTCCTGGAAGTAGCCCTCATACCCTTGGGTAGCGAAGTCGCGTTTGGTCGGAGAGCCAAAATTCAAAAGTGAACCGTCACGATTGAATAGGAAATTGGCAGTGTATTGCGTGTATCGGCCAAGCAGAGCGGTGACAGCATTCTCGACCGAACTCTTGAAACTGGATGCAACCTTGTACCCACGATTTTCGTTCAGGTACAGATTGATCGCGTTAATCAACAGATTGGTCTTGTATCCCGAAGGATTCGTAGTTGCTGTATCAAACGAATTACTGAAATTCACGCTCGCGTTGCTGATGGTCTCGATGTTGGCGCCAAACTGTAAGGTATGGCGTCCTTTGGTCCACGAGACATCGTCAACGAAATTGTTGACGGGTGTTGTCCGGCTGCTGGCGTAAGTGAGGTTCGCTGGCTGATACACGAGACGGAAATATGCTAAATTCCCTGCCAGCTCTCCTCCGTTTGTGACTGACTGCCGTGTCATGCCGTAACGGAAATTATTGACAAGATTACTGTTGATACTCCAGGTGTGCCCAACCGCTAGGCCCCAAGGGTGACTCCAAATCCTTGGCGCTGTGCCGGTTGCGAACGCTGGCGTTTGTTGAACGTGGTCGTAGATCACATTCGTGCGGACAAATAGCTGCTGGTTTTGGTTCAGCGAGTAGTCGAGTCTTAGCGAATGGGAATTAAGGTGAACTGGAACTGGAGCGTTGAATACGTTTCCAGCCGTATTTAGTCCATCGCCTACCGCATTGCTGTTTGCCGCAAATTTGGCTCCCTGGGCCAGGGCCGTGAGCGCGACAGGATTGACTCCGCCTGTATCGGGAAAGATGTTGGCAATATCGGTAGCGTTGATCTGCTGGAAATTGCCGTTGGAATCCTTGAACTTGACAATTCCCTGAGCGAGGGAAGGAAGTGGGACGGTGCTCGGAGAGCTAGGATTTTGGCTCGCATCCCGCCGTCCCTCGTAGCTGTAAAAAAAGAAAAATTTATCCTTGATGATCGGTCCACCAATCGAAGGGCCAAAAGTATTTCGAATTAGTGCGGGCCGCGGTATTCCATTGTGATTGTTAAACCAGTCATTGGCCTCGAAGATGGTATTTCGATGAAATTCCGACAGGGTTCCACGAAACCGGTTTGTTCCGCTCTTGCTGACCAGCTGGATTTGGGCTCCCGAAGAACGGCCACCCGATGAATTTGACGACACTGTCGAAAGGCGAAACTCCTCGATAGCGTCTGCATTCAAACGCAGAACTGGTCCGGCAATTGGGCTAGCTGCAGTGCTGGAATTCAACGTGTCGGGTCCAGCTTGATTTTTTTCCGCATCATTAATGTCAACACCGTCAAGCGTGACATTCGCCTGATCCATTCGACCGCCAGCTACGTAACCGTCTCTCGTTACTCCAGGCTGGAGGCTCAGCAGAGACAGCACGTTACGAGCGTCCAATGGCAGCTGTGTGATCTGCTGACTGACAATGGTGTTGCCGAGGCTTGAGTCCTGCGTATTCACTTGAACGGCGGAATTTTCGGCGATCACTTCTACGGTCTGCGTTGTTGCTCCGACTCGTAAGATCACGGACAGATCTGAAGGCGTCGCCACCAGAGCGTGAACGTTCTCCAATAACGATTTTTGGAACCCGGGAGCTTCGATTTCGAGCCGGTAATCACCCGGAGGAACAAGGTCAAAGGAGAAGTTGCCGACAGGTCCGGTCTTTTGTGTACGAACGATTCCCGTACCTGTGCTGGTCAAAGTAACGAACGCGCTTGGCACGACGCGTCCTTGCGGATCGGTGACCGTGCCGCGGACAGAAGATGTGCCTGTCTGAGCAAAGCTGATCCCCACCAAACACAGAAATGCCCCAAGCAGTACAAGAGCTCTGGTAAATCGAGCTTTCATGGATTTCGCCTCCGATTCGGAATGGAAAGAGTTTGGAAATGTTCAAGGCTGGTAGCTAACGGCGAGACAAACAGCAGGTCTGTGCAGGCGGATACAGTACGGCGGCGGGATTTTGTTTTTGAAATCCCTCTCACGAATCCTCTCCACCCCAGCGAGTCAAACCATTAAAGGGGCTGACTCCAGACTAAATTCACAACCCTCGGGCCGATTACATTGCTCGAAACCAACGAGCAACTCGGCTCTATTGGCCGCGAAGAATAAAACAGTCGATAGGGCGTTATCAAGGGATTAATTTGCAAAAAGAGGGGATAAATAACGATGAGCGTAGTACGGAACGGTTATGGGCAGGTTCGGGTGGTGACGATTCCTTTGGTCTCCCTCAATCCAGGGCTCAGCTGGTTCATGTGCGGAGGCAAACAGGGACAAAAGACTGGCGAACTCGACGGAAATCCCTGAGCATTCCTGGTTAGGGTTACGTATCGCCAGGCGGAATCATGTTTAAGCATGCCCAGGGACAGCAGGTTGGGAGCAAAATCCCTGGATCCCTGATGTTCCCTGCCTTTAGTCGAGATTTTCAAATGTTTGGCAGAATTCGATGATTTTCAGACGAAATTCGAGAAATTCCGGTGTCTTACTCTTTGTACCGATTTTTCGCAGGGCCGTTGCAGGCTAGAACGAAAACTGCACTTGAAGATCAATTCGCCGGTTCGCAGCCTGGGTATTAAATGGTCCATTCGCCATAGAGATTGATTCCCCAAAGTTCGTGTTTGCGTTGGGAATGAGCGCTTGGCGGCTAAGCACTCCGACCGGTGGCGCCAGATTCTGGTGATTGAACAAATTGCGGGCAGAGACGCTGAATGTCAAATTGTAACGGCGGCCACTGGAGCCTCCGCCGAAGATTCCGCCCCTGCCGCCCCCGGGCCCGCCGAAACCGCCAAAGCCTCCGTGTTCGTGCCCGCCTTCCCCACCTCCACCGCCGCGCCCGCCGCGATTCGCTCCGGCGTTGCCAGAACCTTCGAGTCGCTCACCAAGGCCGATCGTTTTGCTAACGCGAAGGTTGACTGTGACGTTTGCTGGTCCCTCGCCCAAGTTGACTGGGATCGGAGTGTAGGTCTGTCCGGCAAGTGGAATGAAGAAGCACTGAGGATTCGTGGTTGAGAATGATGCGCATTGGGCAGATGGCGCGGCGAATCCCGGTCTGGCGTTGAAGATCGAAGTACCGAGGAGATCCTCAGGAATCGTGATGTTATAAGGTGTGCCCGAGTTCGCAAACATGAATGGACTCAGGCGGAATCCGTAGGGAGCTGTGAATGTGCCGCCCACGAATAACCGCTGGCGCACATCGAAGGCACCGCGGCCATAGTCGGCGCTCGGGTTATATGGATTGGTTGGAAAGCTGCCTGATCCCCCGGTGTCGCTGTCTGCGAAACTCAACGAATAGAACCCGAAGATCGAAAGGTTCGGCCCGTAGCGCATGTTTAGGTTGCTGATTAATTGATTCTGCTTGAAGATCCCCTGGGATTCGTACGCATAGATGTTTCCCAGCCCGCAGCCCAGAGGACAAACAGGGTTTGCGGGAAAAGTTCCCGGAAAGGGAGCATTGATGTTGTTCGTGAAGAGCTGATGAAGTCCGCGGGAATTCAGGTAACTAACAGAAAGTTTTATTGCCTTGTTGAGCTGATGCTCAATGCCAGCGGCCGTTTGGATCACATATGGTGCGCGCAGATTCGAATCGATGCGGTAGACCGCTGGCGACACGCCTGTGAATCCATTGAACGATGATGGAATGTTATCCGGTCCAAACTGTGGCGACGGCACTATGAATGACTGCTGATTGGTTCCGTTCAATCGACTCGCCTGCAGAACGAGACTCTGCGGAAAGCGGTCGTAGAAGATGCCGAATCCCGCGCGCACAACGGTCTTTGGGGCTGAGCCTTTCTTGCCCAGTCCAAGTGCAACTCCAATCCTCGGTGCGAAGTCGGTGTAATCGTGAATAGCGCTTTGTGTTTCGTAACGCAGGCCATAGCTGACGGTTAAGTTCGCCCGCGCCTTCCAGTCGTCTTCTGCGTAGATGCCAACATCGGCGAACGTGTCCGAGATCAGGGGTTGCCCAGTGGTAATGGAGAACTGGTTCGCCTGTCCGACGGAATAGGCAGCGATCGATGGATATGTGAAAGTTCCATTGAAATTGTCTGCGATCAAATTGGATGCCTGCGACAGACGCAGTCGTCCGCCGAACCTCACGGAATGATTGCCAGAAAGAATCGACGTGTAGTTCTGAAGTTCGTAATGGTTTTCCTGATCAACCACGTGCCCGGAGCTGCGACCGCCGGTCGCGAAAAATCCTGGAACGGAGAGTTCCGGGGCAGTGCTGAGCGGCGTCTGATCGCTGTGCACGCGTTGATACTGCAACCGCGTTTCATTCACTACTTTTGTGCCAAGCACCTGCGTATCGCTGACCTGCAGGTTATGTTCAGAGCTGTCGAGGTTGTAACCGAGCGAGGCCAGGTTGATACGGCTCTGGGTTTGACCAATGCCATCGTTCTTCTCATGCGCTCCTTCATATTCGTATCGCGCAGTCAACGTGTTATTGCTTGAGACCTGATAGTCGAGGCGCGGTCCTGCTTCAGTTCGGGAACGCTGATTCGGAACGGTCTGCTGCGCACACTCCGGAAGAACAAAATTGCCGCATTGCGGACTAACAATCGCGACATCTCCGATGTTGCGCCGTTGGGCATTCAGAAAAAATGAAGCCTTCTTACCCAGCGGCCCACCGAAGTTACCCTCGTACATTTCCGTGTGATAGTCCGGAGGAGTAGCAATGCTTGAGGTGAAGGGATTTCGCGAGTTGAAGATCGAATTGTTTTCGTTGAACTGAACTTGCCCGTGATACTTATCCGTTCCCGGTTTGGTAAAGATCTCAACACGCCCAAAGCCAAGCCTGTCGTACTGCGCGGAGAAAGGATTCGAATTGATACGAATCTCGCGAATCGCGGACTTCGGAGGAAGCTGCCCTCCGGTGAATCCGTCGATGTACATCTGTCCACCATTGGGACCAGCCGAAGGCCCGGCGAGTGCTTGCAGTTCCGATTGCAACTCATCCGGGTCGTCGGATAATGCGTCAAGATCCTTGTCTTTCAGGACGACGGTGTTTGAGTTGTTGGCCGGAGCAGTATCGAGGTTGTTTCCTTCTGACTGAACATCGATATTCTGGTGTACCACTTCGATCTCAAGTGGAATATCGAGTGTGAGAGGGTGTCCTTCGGAAATTGTAACGGAACTTTTCGAAAATGGAGCAAAGCCCTGAGCCGTAGCTGAGACCGCGTACTGTCCTGGAGCAAGCCCTTTGATTTGATATTGACCGTCACCGCCAGAAGTCCCACTACTCGCCTGCCCACTCGATGATTTCGCCGTGACCACTGCATTCGGAATAACCGCCCCGCTGGGATCTGTCACTCTCCCGCGTAGCACACTGGTTTGGGCAAGTAAGAAAGAAGAGGAAAAAATCAGGAAGGAAAAAACGGCTAAAGCAAAACGTCGCAATTGGAACGAACAAGATGTCACGTAGTCTTCGCCTGAATAAAAATTATGAGAAGCGACTTTCACTGATTTCCGCCTTCAGCGTCGCTCCCCATGCTCCATCCGGAGAGTAAATTGGCAGCGCTAGCTTGCGTCGGAGCGGCAGTAAGGATCGGTTCAACGCCACTTAAGAGAGTGAGAGCAATAACCTGTTGGTCAGCCGGGGCATCTGTCGTCACAATCATCACCGCGTCGCCTTGTTGAAGATCCGGCAGCGAGGCCGCCGGCATGCGACGGATAATCTGCTGAAAATCCGGCCCGCCACCAGGACCGCGTGAGCCTCCGCCAGCGCGCATTTGTTGTCCGCCGCCTTGGGGTGGAGGACTCGACGCCTGTTCGGCGCTGCCCGCAGCGGCAGGACGCTTCAGGAACATCGCGATTCGTTGCGCGACCTCGGGCGGAATCTTGCGCATTTGAGTTTCCGGCGTGACCCTTATGATCGCACTCTTCTTGCGGATCAGATCCATCACCGTGATCGTTCCCGCAGAAGTATCGATAGAGTTCACCGTGCCCGCAATGTTTCTAAAAGTTCCCGAGATAACCGCATCTGCGTTCAGCGATTGACCATCGCCGCTCCTGTTGCCCCGCGCTCGAAGCTGGTCTCCAATCCTGATTTCGCTGAAGGAACTCTTCTTGGCATCGCTGAACTTCACAGAATCCGGAGGATAGCGGAGAAAAACGGTGGCGCCGCTGGTATGCACCGCGATAGTTTGGGTTGGAGTAGGCGATATCGTAATGCCGCCCGAAGCAGCGTCGAGCTCACGAACAATCCCTCCTGCTCCACGCCTTTGCCATTCCTGAACATCCCTTTGCTGACGATTCGCTACATCGCTTTGCTTCATCACAATCAGCGATGTCGCGGTGACTGAGCCTGCTTCATCTCCCGGCCTCCCGCGCGCCAGTACGCGATCGCCAACCTGCAAATCCTGAAGCTGAATCGGAGTGGCCTCTTTTAAGTCTCTTTGTCCAGGCGCAGTCTTCACGATGCGAGTCGAATCCGACACTGTGACTGCTGCATTCGGGCCGGCATCCGTCTTCACCGAGATGATGTTGCCGTTGATGGCAGTTACTGTCCCTATGGCTCTACCTGCGCTGGGAGCCGTTGTGGATGCCTCCTGTGCGACTCCCGATCTCAGAAGCAAGGCACTAATAAAAAGTAGGAGAATCGAGATCGCTGACCAGGACATCAATTTGGGAGTTGCAGTCAAATTTCCTCGGGAAGATGGCGCGTCAGTGCTATCTGCACGTCCAGAACTATCTATTATTATCCGATACCAAGACGGGCTACTCGTCTCTTAAGCAGCGGGAGAGCACGTAAAGATTTGTAACCATCTGAGTTGCTGCGCTGCAAGATATCGATGATTCTGCGTATTGAAATCCAGTAGGCTGCGAGGTCCTCACTTTGCCTTTAGAGAAGATGAATTTTGCTGTCGTGGCATTATTGCTGCTGATTTTGACCGGCTGCGCCGCAGGACCGAAGTATCAACGATCGAACGTCACTACTCCTCCGGTCTGGTCCTCTGAGGAACCGTGGCGTGCCGCGGAGCCCCGTGATGGGATTCCAAAAGGCACATGGTGGAAGCTGTATCAGGATCCGGCGCTGGACGTACTTGAAGAGCAGTCGCTCAACGCAAATCAATCGATTCAAGTTGCCGCCTCGCGAGTTGAGCAGGCACGAGACCTGGCGCGTGTTCAGGTCGCCGGCTACTTCCCTACATTGTCGGGCGGAGCCAGTGTGCAGCGGCAGCGACTCTCAACCAATCGCGCCGCCGTTTCTGCGATTGCGCCCAGCAATGCAATCACGCAGAACGTCTATCAGCTCCCGTTTCAGCTGAATTACGAAGTCGACCTTTTCGGTCGCGTGCGTCGGAATGTCGAAGCTGCTAACGCAACCTATCAGGCTACGGCAGCCGATCTCGAGAACGCCAGGTTGCTGATTACTTCAGACTTAGCCGCTGACTACTTCACCCTGCGCGAGCTCGATGCCGAGATCGGGGATGTACAGGAGTCGATCGCCTACGACGAAAAGGGCCTTGTTCTGGTGAACAATCGCCATGCTGGTGGCGTGGCCTCCGGACTCGACGTTGCACAGCAAGAGACTGTGCTCGATGCGGCTCGCGCACAGCTTCGTCTTTTGCAGGAGCAGCGCGCTACTTTTGAACACGCGATCGCTACGCTGGTTGGCGCTCCGGCGCCAACGTTTCACGTGCAACCTGCGACTCTGAACACACAGATCCCAGCCATACCTCTCGGCGTTCCCACAGATGTGCTCGAACGCCGGCCCGACATCGCTACTGCTGAGCGCCAGATGGCGGCACAGAATGCTCTAATCGGAGTCGCAAGAAGCGCGTTTTATCCATCAATCTCCCTGTTCGGCGGCGGTGGTTTAAATAGCACTGACATCACCAGCCTTTTCTCTGCGCCAAGTACGTTTTGGTCGCTGGGAGTCTCTGCGGCGGAGCCGATTCTGAACGGTGGTCGCACTCACGCTCAGGTTGATTTCGCGAAGGCCGGATATCAGGGCTCAGTTGCGACATATCGCAACACGGTCCTAACTGCTTTTCAGCAAGTTGAAGACGGTTTATCCGGACTCACAACGCTGGCAGATGCGGCCTCGGCACAAGCAAAAGCGGTGAACGATGCACAGCGTTATCTCAACATTGCTAACGACCGCTATGTTGGAGGGCTGGTTACTTATCTGGATGTGATTACTGCAGAGCAGACGCTACTTAGCAACCAGCGGCTTGCCACGCAGATTCAGGGTCAGCGACTAGTGACATCAGTGTTCCTGGTAAAGGCTCTCGGTGGAGGTTGGGACCGCAAAGAAATCGATGCGCTCTTAGTTCGTCCGACAGCAAAACAAGTCGTACAGCAGTAGGAAGAAGTGAGCCGATTTGCGTCGAACCAGCTTCGGCGCGCGGGCATTGCGAATCCTCTAGCTCTTAATAGGAATCTAATCTGTTGGAGTAACGCATGAAGCTCCCACAGATTTGGCTAACGATTGTTCTTACAGTCTTCTCTTTTTCCTCTTCGGTTCCTGCCTTTTCGCAGCAGGAGCCTGCATTTCCCGGAGTTCAGAGTAGAGTTCTTGTGAGTGTGGAACCACGACATGGCAAGCAAGTTCCCGCCGTCCGCAAGGAAGATGTAACCATCACTCAAGGCAAACAGCGTGACAAGGTGCTTGCCTGGCAGTCCGTTTTGAGTCCCGAAGTGGGAGCACAGGTCTTTGTCCTCATCGATGATTCGCTTTCATCCTCGGAGATGGGCAGCAAGCTCAACGACATTCGCGATTTCATAAGCGCTCAACCTGTAAGTGTTCTCGTTGGCATTGCTTACATGCGAAACGGAACCGCACTGGTTGCGCAGAATCCAACCAGCGAGCATGCCCTCGCGGCAAAGGCTCTGCGCTTGAGCATTGGAGATGGCGGCTCCTCTCCGAGTCCGTACTTTGCCCTGCAGGATCTACTCAAAAGGTGGCCGCAATCCAACAGCGCCAGAGAAGTAATCATGATCACAGATGGTATCGATCGCTTTTGGGACGGCGTTGGCTTGGATGATCCATATCTGAACTCCGCCATCGAGGAGGCGCAACGCGGAGGTGTTGTCGTGAATGCTCTATACGCAAGAGGTGGAGGACACTTTGGCCACTCTCCCTGGATGATCAATTGGGGACAGAACTACCTATCCGAAATGGCCGATGCTACCGGCGGAGAAGCCTATTACGTTGGCAACGACACTCCTCCGTCCTTCAGACCCTATTTCACGGATCTCACAGAACGTATCTCGCACCAATTCCTGCTCACGTTTGAAGCCCAGCCGGGAAAGAAATCTGGATTCGAGCGCATCAAGCTGAGCACCGAGGTTCCCAATGTGGAACTCGTGACCCAACGACAAGTTTACGTGCCGATCGGTTCGTGACGTGAGATCCGAATGAAGGCGAGGATTTGAGATGGCGACAATTGTTGAAGCGAGACCTACGGCTGCTTACACAACTCCCGCTCTGCCCAAGGCGGACTCCTGCATCCTTGTAATCTTTGGCGCGACAGGAGACCTCACCCGACGCAAGCTGATTCCGGCGCTCTACGATCTCGCCTGTGTCGGGTGCATGTCGCCGCACTTCGATATCGTCGGGATGGGCAGGAAGCAACTCTCAGACGAAGAGTTTCGCGACAGTCTGGAGGAAGCGGCGGCTCATTCGAAGGACGCGCGTAACTTTTCTGCCGAAGGCTGGCGCGAATTCGCCAAGCGTATCCGCTACTTCACTGCTGACACCGACGACCCTGAAATCTATCCGCGCCTCGCGAAGTACCTCGCAGACATGCGAGGCAAAGACTGCAGCCCCAACCTGCTTTTTTATCTCGCAACGCCCAGTTCTTTATTTGATGAGATCATCAGGGGACTCGGAGCCGCTGGACTACACCGCAACGAGAAAGGGTGGACGCGGATTGTCATAGAGAAGCCGTTTGGCCACGATCTGGATTCGGCGCGCAGGTTGAATGAAGTGCTTCGTTCTGTATTCCAGGAGGAAGATGTCTATCGCATCGACCACTATCTCGGCAAAGAAACTGTCCAGAATATTTTGGTGTTCCGCTTCGGGAACCTGCTCTTCGAACCGATCTGGAATCGAAACTACATCGACTACGTGGAAATCACCGCCGCCGAGATTCTCGGGGTGGAGCAGCGCGCCGGCTTCTACGAAGAAACCGGAGCCTTGCGCGACATGGTTGCCAACCACATGCTTCAACTGCTCAGCCTCACCGCGATGGAGCCGCCGTTGGCTTTCGATGCCAGCTCGGTTCGTGGCAAAAAGGTAGAAGTGCTAAGCGCCATCCGGCCGATGAGTGTTGAAGAAGTTCCCGATCGTACGGTGCGCGGACAATATGGGCAGGGCCAAATCGACGGCAAACCCGTACCCGGTTATCGCCAGGAGCCAGGAGTTTCCCCCAATTCGAAGATCGAAACCTACGCGGCTGTGCAATTCTTCATCGACAACTGGCGCTGGGCTGGGGTTCCCTTCTCTCTAAGGACGGGCAAGAGGCTCTCCCGCAACCTGACGGAAATTGCAGTTCACTTCAAACGAACTCCTCAGACCCTGTTTGCACATGAGAGCGACCACGAAATTGAGCGTAACGTCATCGCCTTCCGCATTCAGCCGAACGAAGGCATCTCGGTAGATTTCGCCGCGAAACGGCCCGGAACGGAGATGCACACCGCCAACGTCCAACTCAATTTCCGTTATCGCGAGGCATTTGGCACAAAAAGTCCGGTGGCTTACGAGACGTTGCTGCTGGACGCCATGCGCGGGGATGCGACGTTGTTCACTCGCCGCGATGAAGCCGAGGCCGAGTGGCGGCTGATTACGCCGATCGAGGACGCCTGGGCAGAACTTCGTGCTCCAAACTTCCCAAACTACCCGGCAGGTAGTGCAGGGCCCGAGGGAGCGGACTTGTTGATCGCGCGTCAGGGCTGGAGTTGGCGCACACTTGACCCGCTCGCCTGACCTGGAGCCGATTTCTCCTGGATTAGCAGAGTTGCTGACCTGGAATGCACTCCAAATACACGGGAGTAGCACACAACGCAGCCGAAGCTCTCCTCATCCATACACACGAAGCTCTCAATGAGCCTTTGAAGAGGATAGGGAGAGTACTAATGAAGAGTTTATTTTTGACACTGTTCCTGCTTGCATTCGGCACGGTCACATTCGCGCAAACGGACACTTCGAAGAGCAAGCTCGAGGACGATCATCCAGCCGTTGCCAAGCGTTTTGATGAAGCTACTTCAACATTGAAAGAAATGTTTGGTGCGCCCGATAAGGGAGTTCCGTCAGACTTGCTGAGCCATGCGAAATGCGTGGTCATCATCCCGAACCAGAAGAAAGCTGCACTGGGATTCGGTGGAAGCTATGGCCGCGGCTTCGCGACTTGCCGTCTTTCCAATAACACTGCGCAATGGAGCGCACCGGCACCCGTGTTCCTTGGTGGAGGAAGCTGGGGAGCGCAGATCGGTGGTTCCTCGACGGACATTCTCATGCTCGTCATGAACGACAAGGGCGTGCAGAAGCTGCTTTCCAGCAAGTTCAAAGTCGGTGTGGACGCCAGCGCTGCTGCCGGTCCGGTTGGGCGAACGGTTGCTGCGGACACCAACATTAAATTGGACTCTGAAATCCTGACCTATTCGCGGACAAAAGGCCTCTTCGCCGGCATCGACATCAACGGTGCTGAGGTGAAACAGGATGATAAATCGACGAAGGACGTCTATGGACGCGAAGTTCCCTTCACGCAAATCTTGAACGGACAAATCCGTACGCCTGGGTCGGCTCGAGAGTTCATTGCCGAAGTTCATCGTGACTTCGCCGAAGCGCGCGCCAGTAAGTAACCAACTCCTGACAACAGACCCCGCTCCGGCGGGGTCTGTTCTTTTTGTGGCATACACTGATCCCCGCACATCTACACCGGCATGTTGAACCAACTTGCAGTAGCGCGTCTGCGTGACCAACTCGACTCGCTTAGCGCGTTCGTCGCAAATAAAACTGCTGACGAATGGAATCGCGTGCCTGCTTCTGGAAAATGGTCCGCAAGGGTGAACCTCGCCCATCTTTGCCGATACCACGAAGTATTTCTCGAACGCCTGAATCGCATTCTGCGCGAAGATCGGCCTCAGTTTGGGCGCTATCGCGCAGAAGATGACGAGCTATGGCCATCGTGGTCACCTCTACCTGTAGATCTGCTGCTCGCGCGCATCCGACAACTTCGCAGAGACGTGCGCAGCCAGCTCAGCTCTCTTTCTGATGAGCAACTCGCAAGGACAGGTATCCATCCCGTTTTGGGCGAGATGGATGTCCCACTCTGGCTTGAGTTCTTCTTGCTACACGAGGCTCATCACCTCTACGCCATCCTGTTTCGTCTGCGCGAGTCCTGAAGCTGAGCTTCAATCTCCGCTGCTGGTGTGCGCGTAGCGACGGAAAAAACTCTCCTGCTTCCACTCTGGCCGTTTGTCGTTATCTGCGATCGTTAGCATCAGCTGACTGATCACCTGTTCGTACTTGCCCGCCGCGTTTTGATCGATGGGCTGGTTCAGGTCGTCTGAAGGAGCGTGATAACGTTCATGCAGCCAGTCATGAAAGGCCTTGTCCTCTGCAGATCCCGGTTTGTATCCGACCTTCATTGTGATCGCGGGGATTCCGTGACGAATGAAGTTGTACTGGTCACTGCGAATGAAGCTGTTGCGCTGCGGCTCAGGATCGTCTTGCACCTCGACTCCGTCTTTCTCCGCTACTCGGCGCAGATCGTCGCCAAGATCTGATTCCTTGAGTCCATAGGCCGTCACCGCCTTCATGGGATACAGCGGCAGGAACATGTCAATATTAATATTCGCTGCCATCGACTTCGCTGGGACCGTCGGATGCGCTGTGAAATATTTTGATCCGAGTAATCCTTTCTCCTCGCCTGTAACGAAGACGAAGAGCAGCGACCGCTTCGGTTTCTCCGGCGAACTCTTCAGCGCGGCGGCTACATCGAGCAGCACGGCATCGCCGGAAGCATTGTCCATGGCACCGTTGTAGAGCTTGTCTCCGTTAATCGGCTCGCCTATGCCGAGATGATCGATGTGCGCTGAGAGAACAACATATTCGTTATTCCGAGTTGGATCCGTGCCAGTCAGCTTGCCAATCACATTTGCTGACTCGACCGGACGCGTGACAGTCTTTGTGCGAGCGCGGAGCGAAATGTTGAGCGGAAAGCGCGGGAGCTGTTTGCGATCTTTACTGGCGTCCAGAATCTGCTGAAAGGAATGGCCGGAGGCGGAGAAGAACTTGTCGGCGCGCGCAGGATTGATAACGCCGCCGATCTTTTCACCGGCAGTCTCATTGAACTCCGCTCCCACGAGATCCATGCTTGGATGGGTGCGCGACAAACTCATTCGCGACCATGGAATATCCATCGACGCAGGATTGGGAATATTGAAAGCGCCAATTGCTCCGGCCGCCTTCAAAGCCTTCCAGCGCTCGGCAACAGTCGAATAATGCGACCCAAGAGGTCCAGGGATGTTCGATGGAATTCCGCCAAAAATCACTGCGATCTTTCCTTTGAGGTCGAGGTCGGCGAGATCGTCGTAGTTCAGTTCTGGAACTTTCAAGCCGTAGCCAACGAAGACGAGCGGCGCTTCTACCTGAGGAGCAAGCTCCGCCCGCGTTGAGAAGAAGGCATCCTCTCCCAGGGTCAAGGGTTCAGCTTTGCCGTCTTTCACCAGCGCCATGCTGGAGTTCTTCTCGTCAATCTCGCGTGAAGTTAGCTTCACCGGTTGGTAGTAGCCGTTCTCGCCGGCGGGCTCAACGCCGGACTGCTTCAGCTGGTTAACTACGTACGCCTCCGCTCGCTTCAATCCAGGGCTGCCGGTTTCACGTCCTTCCATGTCGTCATCGGCCAGAACCTTAACGTGATCCCACCAGCTCTTGCCATCAAACTCCTTGGGCGGATTCGGCACATCCTGTGCAGCAAGCAGGACGGTGCTCACGACGAGAACAGCAACTCTACTCATAGACTCTCCTGGAAACTGTAATGGTAGAGACGCAGCATGCTGCGTCTATACCTGGACAAACAGAAAAGGATAGCAGGATCAGTCGGCCCAAAGTCCGGCTGAGCCACCAACCCATTCGAGATTGCGATTGTGATCAACGCCCATCATCTTGCCGCGCCCCATCCGCACTAGAGTGAGCACCGGTGTGGGCTGCGGGTCGCCATCGCGCCAGATGTACATAATGCGAATCTCCGCCTGCGTCATACCATGAGGAGTATCGATTACTGGCTCAAACGCGATCCGCTCCTGAATGATGTACTCGTGGCGTTGCTGTTGTGGAATCGCAGCGATGTCTTCGTCCGTTGGCGCAAACTTGATCCCGATTCCCGCAAACGAATAGAGCGGCTTGAGCAGATAGTTTTCTCGATCGCCAGGCAATGAATCGAGTTCATCAAGAAACCATGTGCGCGGCACGGACGCGTGTTTCAGAAAAGGAATAGAAAATTTACTGATACGAAAATACCAGTTGGGATGACCGGCCCACTCGACATCGAGATCGTCACGTAAGTCGAACGGCAGCTTGATCGCCTTTCGTATGACCTCATCGACGATCATGCGATTGTAGATTCGCTCTACTCGGACTTGCTTGCCATGTTTCTCATAATAGAGCGCTCTTCCCTGCTTCAGCAGGTCGAGGACATTCACTGTCTCAATACCACACAGCTCTTTCGTAAGCAGAAAATCCGGAAGCGTCTTTTGCTCCATTGGATCGATCTCAAGCAGGATCACGTTCTCCGGAGAATGTTCTCCGACAATTGCTTGGCGCAGAAGCTGGTGATAGCTGTCGAAATCGAGTCCCGACAGGAAAGCATGCGTCGCCGGATCGAGCGAATAGCTCTTGCGATATTCCTGCGTGAGTGCGGGCTGATATGCATAGAGCGAAGGGAACGCTTGCAGCTCCACCAACTTAGGTTCTACCTTGCCGCGTGTGCAAGTGAGGCCGAAGTCGACCTGCAAGAACATTGGGTGATTCGACTCGTTCGGCACGTTGTATTCGCTCGGAATCGTTGCGTCGGACTGCTTGCGATACGCCCCACTGTCGAGCAGTTGGTTCACAAGCATTGTGCCTTCTTCGGCCATCTTGTCTAGTAGTGATTTAGGGAAAAAGCAGGGGGTTTCCGCAACGCGGAATTTCACTGGTGTGCCACAGCGGCGGTCAAGTGCTGTAAGGAATTTTCTGTACTTCTCGGGAGTGAATTGCTGATTAAACGCGCGACGAAGGTGCGGAATCATGCGCCCGACATTTTAAACATCAACCATCGGCAGTGCGTGCCGTTCGGGCCAAAGTGGAGATTCCTCGCCGAAGGCGGTTCGCAATGACAAAAGGCCTCTCCGTGACCCCGTGACTCCGTGGTGAATAGATCTTAAGCCTCCATCAAAAACTTGCCTTCGCGCATGATTTGCTGATCATCGACCCAAATATCAAATCTTCGCCCAACAACATCGATGTGAGTCGATGAGTACCACTTGGCGCCGGTGTGCTCTCCATAAGGATTGCCGAATGCGATATGGATGCCAGGAAATTTCTCATCCTGCAGGATGTGCCCGATCACGTCTTTTAATTCGATGTTGGTGCCAATAGCGAACTCACCGACACGATCGCTGTTGTCATCAGTATGGGTGTATGCCCAGAAATCCTGCTCCAATTCTTTGTTGTCGCTATAAGCTTCGGTCAGCCGATTCCCTTTTACCCGGATCGTGAGCGGCGTCTGCTTGAGATCGCCGAATTTCGCGCACAGATAATCTCCGACAACTCCATCGATCACGTAGGTGCCGTTCACTTCGCCCGGCGTAGTAAAGATCTCGCCACCAGGTAGATTTCCCCACTTGTCAGGACTGATCAGACCGCTGGTTTTGAGCCACCTGTAGCTCGGTTCGATATCGGCAACGAAATCGCTTCCCGCAGGCGTCCGGGCTTTGATCTGCTTTGCCCCGCTCACCATTTCCAGGACTTTGCTGCTGATGCGATCCACTTTCAGAAAGTCTGCGCGCATGCCTTCGAGCATGATCTGCCGGTTAATGTTCACCATGTGCGCGTGCCGGATATGCCGGCGATTTACGATGTCGGTCATCTGCATGCGCGAGCGCAGCTCGTTGGTCTGGACCTGAACCGCGAAGATACTGACCTGACTGGTTTCGAGGTCATCGGCGATCTCTACCGGTAGGCCGGTCAGCGGTCGCGAAGCGAGATCTTCGAGGACAAATGCATTGAAAGGAGAACCCACGGTCTCCACTTCTCTTGCAATGCTCGCCGCAATCTCGCGGCTCACAAGATCGGTAATGATCGTGACTTTTTCCGTTGGCTGAATGCGGAGGCAAATGCGAACCGCATTGCGGGCTCCGGGAGCCAATTCCGGATCGATTGGAACGTTAAGGCGATCTGGCGTGCGGATTGCGCTGTCGCGCGTACTAACTACTCCCATCAGTGAGTCACCGAAGCGGTTTCGGTGTCAAACACGCCTACCTTCGTCTCTTCCACCATGTAGTCGACCACTTTCTTCAGATCTCCGGTTTCTTCAAACGCCTTGAGCTGACGGTCAGCGCCGTTCCCCATCTCAAGGATACGATGAATATAGTTGATCTCTTCCCGGCTATCTAGCTCGTCGAGCACATCGTCAACAAACTCCAGATATTCGTAAATGAGATCGCGCTCGTTGACCTCGGCTTCAATGCCGAAGTCGATCAGTTTGCCGTCGAGACCATAGCGAGCAGCGCGCCATTTGTTTTCCATGAGCAGTGCCCGCCCATAGATGCGAAATCCCTGGTTGCGCGAGTGCAACCTATAGAGCTTCGCGATGGTGGCCTGAATAAGAGCAGCCAGCGCAATCGTCTCTTCGAGACGCATGGGAATATCGCACACTCGGAACTCGAGTGTATTGAAGAACGGATGCGGGCGGATATCCCACCATATCTTCTTAGCGTTATCGATGCAGTTGGTCTTGATGAGTAAATTCACGAAGTTCTCGTACTCCGACCAGCTGGAATACGAATTGGGAATGTTGGTTCGCGGGAATTTGTCGAACACTTTGCAGCGATAGGACTTTAGTCCCGTATTCATTCCCAACCAGAATGGAGAATTCGCAGAAAGCGCGAGAAGGTGCGGCAGAAAATAGCGTGCCTGGTTCATCACATGGATCGTGGTTTCACGATCCTCAATACCGACGTGGACATGTAATCCGAAGATCAGGTTGGCGCGTGCCACAAGCTGCAAGTCCTCGACGACTTTGCGGTAGCGCTCGTCCGGATAAATTTCCTGCGATCGCCAATCGGCAAAGGGATGCGTAGCGCCTGCGGCGAGCAAGAGTCCATTGTCTTTGGCGAGCTTGATCATGTCGTGGCGCAGCTTGCGAATGTCCTTCTTGGCCTCCTTGATGTTCTTGCAAACGCCAGTTCCCACTTCTACGACAGACTGGTGCATCTCCGCCTTGATCTGCTCTTCCATGATTCGCTTGCCCTTGGCGATGATCTCGCTGTGGATGTGCGAACGCAGATCTCGGGTCTCAGGATCGATTGTCTGATATTCCTCTTCAATACCGATGGTGAATGACGGCTTCATGGTGTTTTCGCTCAGGCACTCAAACCCGTTTGCGCTGGAGCCTTGATTCGCGTTTTTGTTGGCGATTTCACGGCAGTGGTCTTTGAAGAGCCAGACGATCCGCCTGCAAGGAAGGCCGACCAGCGCAGCTCTCGAGCTGGATTCTCGTCGCTCAATGCTTTCTTCACAGCCAGCTCTGCGACGGCATTGACGATCCAGTCGAAGTTATCTTGTCCCACGGAATTCACGTCCGCATCCGGAGCTGGATTCATGAAATCGATTGCATACGGAATTCGGTCCTCGCACGCGAACTCGACCGTGTTCAAGTCGTACCCGAGTGCCCGGCAAAGCGTGAGCGCATCGCGCTCCACTCGTTCCAGCAGCTTAGGATCGATCTTCGGACCATCTTTCACATATCGCTCGTGATGTGGTCGCCGAGGATCGTATTGCATGATGTGTACCTTCTCTTGCCCGACAACGTAGCAACGGAAGTATTCCTGGAACTTCACTGCGCGCTGCAGCGTCATGCAGAGATCGCGCGTCTGATCGTAGGCACGGAAGAAATCTTCGGGCGTGTGCACGTGATACACGTCGCGCCATCCTCCACCATTGAATGGCTTGAGAAACGCTGGGAATTTGACATATTGGAAGACCTCATCCCAATTCATGGGATAGATCAGGTTGCGCATGGATTGATCGGTCGTTCCCGGTGGATGCTCCTTATGCGGCAGGATCACGGTCGGCGGCACCGCAACACCCAACTTCTCGGCCAGCGCGTAGTTGAAGAATTTATCGTCGGCGCTCCACCAAAATGAATTGTTGATCACGATCGTGCCGTTGAGGGCGGCGTTCTTCAGATACGCACGATAAAACGGAATGTCATGCGAGATGCGATCAACGATCACGCTGTAGCCGCTTGGCTCCGCCATACGAATGCCGCCAATCTTGATGAACTCCGCATGTACGTCGCGATTACCCATGGAATTGACTTTTTCGACGAAGGCGCCAGGAAAAGTGTTCTCCATGCCAAAGATGATGCCGATTTTGTGAGTGGCCATTTGAGGCTCCAGAGGGGTCTTCTATTCTACTTCTTTGAGCACATGCCGGCCTCCAGCCCAGGCTGCGCAGCAGCCATAGTCCGCCGAATGGCCGGGCTCGCGCTTTCGCCAATGGCTAATGGATCATCGCTAATTGCTGCCTTTATGCGAAATACACCTGCGCCATTCGTTGCCACCAGGGCCAATCGTGGCCGGTCTGATCGCGCCATACATCGAGCCGATGTGGAATATGCTTGTCCCGCATGATTTCGGCGAGACGTTCGTTTTCGTTCCAGCACATGTCGTGCTCTCCTGTCGCTAATACATACTTGTTCTGCCGGCAGCGATCCAGATGCCAGCCATCGCTTATGTTGCGTAAATAATGTGGAGGATTGTTGAAGTAAACGTCATCGTCGTAGTAGCCGTTTAGAAATTGAATGATGTCGAATGCCCCGCCCATGCTCACGCTCCCACTTACCAAATCGGGATGGCGCAAGGCCAGGTTCATGGCGTGATATGCGCCGAACGAACATCCCGTAGTGGCGAGATCCCAGCGCGAATTCTTCAATTTAATCAGCGGGACGACTTCGTGCAGCACATAGTCTTCATATTGCACGTGGCGTGCAATCCGCCAGCGGGGAGGAACATTCTTGTTGTACCAGCTCTCGCTGTCAACGCTGTCAACGCAATAGAGCTGCAAGCCTCCACTCTCAATCTTGCGCCAGATTGCGCCCACCATGCCGCGATCCTCAAACTCAAAAAAGCGACCCTGCGAAGTGGGGAACACGATTGCGGGCAAGCCGGCATGCCCGAAGACCAACAGCTCCATATCGCGTCCAAGACGCGGTGACCACCATTTGTGATACTCGCGGTTCATGGAAATAGGCTTTCGGCTGGTCGGCCTTCGGCATTCAGCCAACCAAGCTTTTCGTGTGACTCACGCGGAGGCTTTCGTCACGGCCCAATTCCCTTTGCGGCCTGGACCAAACTGATAGTTGGCCGAATGCCGACAGCCGAATGCCGCTCATAGCCGCGCCGCACGATTTCCGCTTGCAACATTGAGTGCGCCGTGTACTCTAACAGCAAAGGATGTCTACTGAAAATTTCGACATTGCAGAAGCCAATGGCGCGGAGCAGGTTTCTCAATCCGCGCCGGAAGTAGAAACATCACAAACTGATGTTCACAACACCGACAGAGTTCAGCGCCACCACAACTTCATCTCTAACTTCGTGCCTTATCGTCGCGATCTAGTCGTTTATCTTCCGCCAAACTACGAACACAGTGAGAGCCGCTACCCGGTTCTATATCTACACGACGGCCAGAACCTGTTTGATCCTGAGACCGCTTACGTCCGGGGAATGGATTGGAAGGTCGATGAGACTGCCGAGGCGCTAATCCGATCCGGTGAGATAGAACCCTTGATCATCGTAGGCATCTACAACACCGGGAAGCACCGCATCGAAGAGTACACGCCTACTCGCGACCGCAAGCTTGGTGGCGGACATGCCGAGCTCTACGGACGCATGCTCGTCGAAGAGCTTAAGCCTTTTATCGAAGCGCGCTACCGCACCCTGCGTGACGCGCACCATACCGGTCTTGGCGGATCATCACTCGGCGGACTCGCAACTCTCTATCTGGGATTCACACATCCTGAGGTCTTCGGCAAAGTAGCGGTGCTTTCTCCTTCCCTCTGGTGGGACAACAAAGCCATTCTCAAGATCATTCAGAAGACCCAGCCGAAGCCGCGACTGAAAATCTGGCTCTCGATGGGTACGGAGGAAAGTAAGACTGGAGTGCGCGATGCCAATCTTCTCGACCAGGCACTTATCGCCAGAGGATGGCGTGAAGGCGACGATCTGCATTACGAAGTCATTCCCGGAGCCAAGCACGAAGAAGCTGCCTGGGCAGATCGCGTAGAACCGGTATTGCGATTCTTATTTCCCAGCAGGTAAGTGGGAATCAAACATCATTTTGGTACCCGGACCAATCGCGCTTTCTCGTAAACACTGACGTACTCACGAGCGGGCTGCTCCCAGGAAAAGTTCTGACTCATGCCATTGAGCATTAACTGCTTCCAGTCCTCCTTGTTCTTGAAGGTTGAAAGCGCCTGTCGCACTGCGACGATCAGTTGCGCCGGATCGTAGCGCGCAAACTTGAACCCGGTTCCGGTCCGAGTCTTAGGATTCCATTGTTCAACCGTATCCTCGAGGCCACCCGTAGCTCTAACCACGGGTACGGTTCCGTATCTCATGCTATATATCTGGGTCAGGCCGCAAGGTTCATAGTGGGACGGCATGAGGAAAATGTCGCTTCCGGCTTCGACCAGATGGGCCAGCGAATTGTCGTAAGCGATTTTCACCGACAAGCGATCTGGAAAGCTTCGGCGCAGGGTCTGAAACATCGCTTCATAATGCTTGTCACCGGTTCCGAGAACGACCAGGACGACGTCCTCCCGCAGCAGCCGGGGCAAAGCAGTTTCTATCAAATCAAATCCTTTTTGAGCCGCAAAGCGCGAGATAATTCCGATGATTGGGGACTGCAGTCTAGCCTTTGATATTCCGTATTGCTCGAGCAAGGCTTCCTTACAATTCGCCTTGCCACTGAGGTCGGAACCAGAGAATCTCGCCGGAAGATAGCGGTCTGCTGCGGGATTCCACTCGCCGTAGTCAGCTCCGTTCACAATTCCGATTAAACGATCGCGTTTCTTCGAGACGGTATCCGCAAGTCCAAAAGCGAAATCGTAAGCCTGTATTTCCTTCGCGTAGGTTCGGCTCACTGTTGTTACGTAGTCCGAGTACACGATCCCGCCCTTGAGAAAGTTCACTTTGTCATAGAACTCGAGACGATCCATCGTGAACAGCGACCACGGCAGCAGAAGCTTCGGGATCACGCTGTTGGGAAACAGACCTTGGTATCCAATGTTGTGGATCGTTAACACTGTTCCCGTGAGCGCGAAAGTAGCGTCATGCGAGTACAAACTGCGCAACAACACCGGAATCAAAGATGTCTGCCAATCATGAACGTGGAAAACATCTGGTGGTCCGAATCGCTTGGAGGATTCGATTACTGCGCGGCAAAACATCGTGAAGCGCTCAGCATTGTCCACATAATCGCCATGACTATCACCATAAAGTCCGTCACGATAGCTAAATTCCGGATGGTCGACAAAGTAGAATTGCACTCCGTCGTGCTTTCCGCCGTCTATGATTTGGCAAAAGAGCAGGTAGTCCTGCATTGGAACCGTGAGGTTCGGAATAACGAGCTGCGCTTCCTTCAGGTGAGTTCGCCGGTAGCGCGGCAGGAAAACTGTGAGTTCATGACCCAGTGCAGAAAGCGTTTTTGGAAGAGCGCCAACAACATCGGCAAGACCACCGGTTTTCGAGTACGGTACTCCCTCCGACGCGGCAAACGTGATTCGCAACCAAAGCTCCTTCAGCTTGGATTCGCTACTGATCCGTCTGCACGAGACTTCCCGCGCTGGCCGGAGAACCCGCAATACGCGCTCTCAACAGAGAAGAACCGAGAGGCCAAGGCAAAACGTCGAGTCTAATG
>QIBA01000044.1 GCA_003225175.1 Acidobacteriota bacterium | reverse complement strand
TGAGCCAATATTTTACCGATGTCCAGAATGGGAACTTGCCGAAGTTTGCGTACATTGAGCCTGGATTTAACGATGGCACAGATGAGCATCCGAGTGACGACATTACTCCGGGACAGAAGCAGGTAGCGAAGATTGTGAACGCCCTGATGAATAGCCGGTCGTGGAAGGATTCGGTGTTCTTCCTAAGCTATGACGAGGGTGGCGGGCCCTATGACCATGTCCCGCCCGTTCCGGGACACTCGAATGACTATACGTCGGCGGCGCTGAAGAGCATTACGCCGGATATTCAGAGCATTGCGGTGAATCCGGATTCGTTTAAGCCTTGTCCGCTGGTGTCGGGGAGCACTCATTGCGATCTGCGGAGCGGCGATCCGGGAATGAGCTCGGGGGATGCGCCGGCGCAGCAGGGGTTCGCGGCGCAGTTGGGGTTTCGTGTCCCGAACATCGTGATCTCGCCGTTCGCGCGTCGGCACTATGTGTCGCATATCCCAATGGATCACACGGCCGTGATCAAATTTGTGGAGAGCCGGTTTATTGGTCCGAATGCCAACCTTACGGCGCGAGACGCGGCCCAGCCGAATCTGCTGGACTTCTTTGACTTCAATGCGGTGCCCTGGGCGAATCCGCCGTTGCCGCCAGCTGGGGCGAGCGGCTCGTGCGCGCCTTCGAATCTGAGCGCAGCTTCGGAGTGGTTGACGACCCAGCAGTTGTCCGATGGCGCGATTGAGTACACGTTGACGAAGATTACGCCTTACTTTGCGAATCTGGCGGCTACGGGCTGGTTGCAGGATGCGTCTCAGTACTCGCGTGTGAGGAATCATATGCAGTGGTATCTCAATCATGTGAACACTGGGACGGACGTTTGGGGTACGACGGGCACGATCTACGACTATGCGGTCTCAAATGGGACTACCGACGGATGCTATGGCGGATCGTGCAGCGCGGATTCAACTGACGCTTACGCGAGCACGTTGCTCTCTCTTGCTTGGGATGCGTGGAGCACTGGCGATTCCGGCCTGCGGAGCTTGATCAGTGGGAATCGTCCGACGCTGGATCTGGTCGCGTCTGTGCTAACGAACTCAAAGACGCTTGACTCGAGTGATGGCTTGACGTTCGCGTACCCAGGAGCCGGTTACAAGTACCTGATTGACAATTGTCAGGGCTACCGTGGGCTGTCGGACTATTCCACTTTGGTCCAGCAAGCGTTTAATGACTCGACAGCTGCGGCGAGCTGGAGCGGTCATGCGTCGGACATGAAGAACGGTATTCTCGCGTTTTGGAACTCGACGACGAATACGTGGGCCGTCGACAAGAGCAGCAATGGAACGATTGATCAGGCCGTAATGACGCGGTGGTATCCGGATGCCGTGGCACAGATATTCCCTGTGGTTTTCGGCGTGGTCGATCCGAGCGATACCCGGGCGGTGAACGCATACGCGTCTTTAAATACGTACTTTCCCAGCTGGGATACCTTCCAATTTAATGATCCCTTTCCCTGGGCGATTGCGGGGTATGCCGCCGCGCTGATGGGTGACTCGGAGCGGGCGAACACCTATCGACAGTCGGTCGAGAGCAAGTATGTCAACGTGACGCCTCAGTTTCCTTGGCCGTGGTATGACGAAGAGGCCGGCTGGTTGATGCGCATGATGGCTCTGCAGCAACGCACTGCGATGGCGTTGTAAGGCGAAAGATCCTGCCGAATAAGGTCTAGTCGCCAGCGTAACCCTCTCAAAACAGCGACGTTACAGGCTATAATCCAGACAGTCGTTCCACTTCACACTCCCTCATTTCGTGCTGCAGACAGTTAGAGAATCGAGCTACCACGTCGTTAATCTCGATAAACTTACTTACGCGGGGAATCTGCAGAACTTCGAATCGCTGCAGACCTCCTCGCGACATACTTTTGTTTGTGGCGATATTTGCGATCGTGAACTCGTGTCCAGCCTTCTTCGTGAGCATCGGCCATTTGCGATTGTGCACCTTGCCGCCGAAAGCCATGTGGATCGATCGATTCTCGGTCCTGAGGAATTCATTCGAACCAACGTGAATGGCACCTTTACGCTTCTCGATTGCGCGAAGAATTATTGGCAAGAGCTCCGAGCGGAAGAGAAGAAGAGTTTTCGCTTCTTGCATGTGTCAACCGATGAAGTTTACGGCTCCCTAGGACCTTCTGATCCGGAATTTACCGAAAAGACTCCGTTTGCTCCAAATAGTCCCTATGCCGCATCGAAGGCGGCTTCCGATCACTTGGTGCGTGCCTATCATCACACCTATGGCTTACCAACCCTGACCAGCAATTGCTCGAATAATTATGGTCCCTTCCAATTTCCTGAGAAATTAATTCCCCTAACGATCCTGAATGCAATGAATGGAAAGTCCATTCCCGTTTACGGAGACGGTAAGAATGTGCGCGACTGGTTGTACGTCGAAGACCATTGCTCGGCCATCGCGGCGATTCTGCTTTCGGGAGGTCCTGGCGAGACCTACAATGTGGGCGGCTCGACTGAGAAGACCAACGTTGAGGTCGTGACGACGATCTGCGAGACAATGGATGAGATCCTGCCCGATTCGCGCTTTCGACCACATGCATCCTTGATCAAGTTCGTGACAGATCGTCCTGGCCATGATCGTAGATATGCAATCGACGCGACGAAGTTGCGCACTCAACTCGGATGGAAATCCCAGGAGACATTTCGCACTGGCGTCAGAAAAACGGTCAAATGGTACCTGAGCCATAAGCAGTGGCTCGAATCAGTAGTGACCGGTGCATACAAGGAGTGGGTCGCCGTTCAGTATGCTCGTGGTTAATTGCACCAAATAGGATTGGATTCTGGTGAAAAAAAGAAAGGGAATCATACTGGCCGGCGGATCGGGAACACGTCTTTATCCCGTAACGCACGTTGTCTCAAAACAACTGTTGCCGATTTATGACAAGCCTATGGTCTATTACCCGCTCTGCACGCTGATGCTTGCGGGAATGAAAGACATCTTAGTTATTTCTACGCCAACCGACACACCGAGGTTTCGGGATTTGCTCGGCGACGGAAGCCAGTGGGGATTGAATCTTTCCTATGAGGTCCAGCCGAACCCGGGTGGACTAGCTCAGGCGTTTCTGATCGGACGTGCATTTATTGGACACGATCCTAGCGCGCTGGTCCTGGGGGATAACATCTTCTACGGACATGATCTGCCAGTAATGTTGCGTAATGCAGCGGCACGCGAATCTGGAGCAACGGTCTTCGCGTATCAGGTACAGGATCCGCAACGTTATGGCGTGATTGAGTTGGACCAGAATGGGAACGTAATCAGCCTGGACGAGAAACCGCAATACCCGAAGTCGCGATTCGCGGTCACCGGCTTGTATTTCTATGATGCGCAAGTAGGAGAGATCGCAGCGAGTCTAAAGCCCTCAGCCCGCGGAGAACTTGAGATTACCGATGTAAACCGCGCTTACATCAACCGGGAGCAATTGAGAGCAGAGGTCATCGGTCGCGGTATCGCATGGCTCGATACCGGCACGCACGACTCACTTATCGAGGCCGCACTGTTCATCCAGACAATCGAAAAACGTCAGGGGCTTAAGATCGCTTGTCCGGAAGAAATCGCGTACCGTTGCGGGTTCATTGATGAGGTTCAGCTGGAGCGATTGGCAATGTCGATTCAGAATAAGGATTACCGGGCATATCTGCTTCAGGTTTTGAGCGAACCAGAAGCCAAGTTCGCGATTGCATTCTCTGCGCAGAGATGAAGTTAACTGTGACAGAGCATCCCGATGTACTGATTGTTGAACCAAGGGTCTTCGAAGACAGCCGGGGCGCCTTCTTTGAGGCCTACAATCAGACGACTTTCAAGAAGCTCGGACTCCCCAATGACTTTGTTCAGGACAATCAGTCCACTTCAACGAAAGACGTGCTGCGCGGACTTCACTACCAGATTGGCCAGCCGCAAGGAAAGTTGATCAGGGTGTTACGCGGCGAGATATTCGATGTCTCCATCGATTGTCGAAGAAAATCGCAAAGATTCCGCCAGTCAGTTTGTGTGCGGCTATCCGCTGAAAATCGCAAGATGTTGTGGATTCCTCCGGGATTCGCTCACGGTTTCCTCGTTCTTTCAGATCAGGCTGACGTCTTGTACAAGACGACAGACTTTTACGCTTCGGAACAAGAGCGGACCTTGATTTGGAATGACCCCGAGCTCTCCATACCGTGGCCGACGGCAAAACCGATACTGTCCGTCAAAGACCAGCAAGGGTTACCGCTTTCACAGGCTGAGCTCTTCGAATAGGAATGGTTGTGAACCATCGTCCGAACACTTTGCTAATCGGAAAAAACGGCCAAGTTGGTTACGATATTCTTCCCGAGCTCGAGAAGATTTCGAATGTGACAGCCATTGACGTGGAGACTTTGGACTTAACTCGACCTGATGATGTACGTCAGTTCGTGAGGTCGTTGCGTCCTGATATTGTCGTTAATGCCGCCGCATACACCGCCGTCGATAAGGCAGAATCTGAGCCCGAGCTTGCCGAGGCGATCAATGCAACAGCGCCTGAAGTGCTCGCGCAAGAGGTCGCTCGCACAGGCTCTCTTCTCGTGCATTACTCTACCGACTATGTCTTTGATGGAACCAAGTCTGACCCGTATGTCGAAGAGGATCCAGTTTGTCCGATCAATGCATATGGAAGAACAAAGGCCGAAGGAGAGAAGTCGATCAGGCGCGCAGGTTGTAGACATCTGATCTTTCGTACAAGCTGGGTCTTCAGCTATCGCGGAAATAACTTCCTACTAACTATCCTCAGATTGGCGCGGCAGCGCGATGAGTTTAGGATCGTTAACGACCAGATTGGAGCCCCGACGTCAAGTCAATCGCTCGCAAGTGCCACTGTTGAAGTACTCCAACATATTCTCAGTGCGGGAGGGGCGGATGAGAACTGGGGTACTTATCACATGACGGCCGCCGGCGAGACTTCCTGGTTCGGTTTTGCGTCAGAAGTTTTTCGGCAAGCATCCCCCGAGCTATTGAACAAGGTTCCGCAATTGCATCCGATCCCGACATCTGAGTACCCAACTCCGGCTCGGCGTCCATCGAACTCGCGCCTTAATTGCGAGAAGTTGAGATCGAAATTTGGAGTGATCTTGCCGCATTGGCGAGACTCCATCGTTCGAGTCTTAGCATTGGTTAATGCGACCGGAGGAATCTCTTAAATGTCGATCGACAATTCACACACGATGTCGGAGCCCAAGAACTCTTCTGGTGGATATCCCCTCGGTACAATCTACGTGCGGGACGTCTGACATTGAGGTATTGACTCGAGCACTTGTTTGCCGTGCTCTCGTCTCAGCACCGCGGCTATTCTCTCGGCTGCATGTCCGTCCCAGAGCGGAGGAATTTGTCCTCGCCTTACCTTCCCTGAAAAAAATTCACTGGCCGCGGCGGCAACTTTGCTCAGATCGCGACCAACTACTTCGTTTGTACCCATGCTCACCGTTATCGGACGCTCAGTATTTTCGCGAAGGGTAAGGCAGGGTACCCGCAAGAAAGTCGTTTCTTCCTGAATCCCACCTGAATCCGTTATGACCAGTTTTGCTCGTTGTTCCAATGCTAGGAAACTCACGTAAGAAATCGGATTCATGAAATGAATCCTTTCTCCGGATGCTTCCAATCCCGCAGCTCGCATTCGTTCTCGCGTCCTAGGGTGAATTGGAAACACAATCGGAAGCCTTTGCGACAGTGCTAGTAAGGTCTTCAGCATATTGGAGAGCCAATCAGCGTCGTCCACGTTCGACGGGCGATGCAGCGTCACCAAAATAAAGTTTTCCGGGATGTCTGCCGGAATCGCAAATGCCGCCTGCGGCAGCATTCGGATCAATGTGTCGATCATTACGTTTCCGACCAAGTGCACCCTTTCAGAGGTAATGCCTTCGCAAGCTAGGTTGCGATTGGCATCCTCCGACGGCGTAAACAGGAGGTCTGCTAATTGATCGGTTAGGACGCGGTTGATTTCCTCTGGCATTCTGCGATCGAAGGAGCGTAGTCCAGCTTCCACGTGCGCCAACCTGATTGCTATTTTGGAGCAGACCAGAGCCGCTGCAACCGTTGAATTAACGTCTCCGTATACAAGCACCCAGTCGGGATGTCCTGCGCTGACAACAGGCTCAAATCGCTTGATAATGTCCGCAGTCTGTTGGGCGGGAGAACCCGATCCGACTCCAAGATTGAACCGTGGTGTGCCTATGTCGAGCTGCTCGAAAAACACGTCGGACATATTTACATCGTAGTGCTGTCCGGTGTGCAGGATCGCTTGATCGACGACCGAGTTCTGCGATAGAGCGCGGAAGACCGCCGCTGCTTTGACGAAATTGGGTCGCGCTCCAACAACATGCAATATCTTCAATGAAGAATTTCCCAGCCCCAGCTCACTGTTCTTTCTGTCCATGTCATCTGAACCGGCTTAACGGGCGTTTTTCAGCCTTGCGCTCTGCAGCGGCTCACGCAGGCAATGTACTCCGCCTTTCGTCGTAAGCTGCTCAGCTTGCAAAGTCTCGCGGCGCTGGATATCCCGATTCACTCAGCATCGAAAACTGAGCTGCCATGAATGATTTGCTTCTCAATCTCGAAAGCTATCCGTGCAGCCTCTAGCTGTTCATTGAGAGAGATTGGCCATTCTGCACTCTGAAGGAGACAATCTGATAAAGCCTCTAATTCCTCCCTGTGACCCTTCTGCTGCGTCATCGACTTCCAGCCGCCAGCCTTGGTTCCCGCAATCGTCAGAGACTTATATTCGATCATTGACAGCACTTTGCCATCGACGAAGATTTCCATAGCTTCCTTTGGA
Source organism: Acidobacteriota bacterium (assembly GCA_003225175.1). NCBI lineage: Bacteria > Pseudomonadati > Acidobacteriota > Acidobacteriota bacterium. The sequence continues at coordinate 102,738 of QIBA01000044.1, read as the reverse complement.
TGCGCCTTGCTCCCCAAGGCGGTGTAGGTGAGCGTGCCCACTGAACCGTCCTGATACGCAATGCTGGCGACGAAGTTCTCGTTCTTACCATACTGTTTTGACGGGGGCGAAATGGATATCGCATCAATCATCATCGCCCTGCTTTCCGTAAGGAAGTTGAAGATGTCGTAGATGTGGCATGCCTCACCCAAATTTCGACCTCCTCCTTCCGCCGAGTGTACCCAGTGGTCTGGAGCAACATAGCCAGCATTCATGCGGTAGTTGACGATGATGGGCGTAGTCCGGTGTTTCAGGATTTGTTTAACGCGTTTCATCAGTGGTGAGAAACGGCGGTTGTATCCAGTCATCAAGAGCGGAGCGTTGTTGTTCTGATAGAAGCGCTCGATCTCCCCCAGATCGTCAGGATTCAAAGTAAGCGGCTTCTCCACAAAAACGTTCTTTCCTGCCCGAAGTGCGCTCAATACCATGCTTCCGTGTAGATTGTGCCGTGTGGCGATGATCACGAGATCGATTGCTGGATCGCCGAGAACCTGCTCGAATTCAGTAGTTGCATAAGAAGCGCCAAATTGACCTGCGATAGCGCGGGCGTTCGCGCCGGAGCGGCTCATAACGCAATGGAGAGCAACGCGATTCTTCAACCCCATTAGATTCGGCAGGTGTGTGGCAGCCGCGAAATTTCCAGCGCCGACCAAAGCTACTTTTATCTTGTTGTCTCCTTTAGCGGGAACTTTCAACATTACGACCCGGTTCTCGCTAAGTTCTCGCTCTGGATATTCAAGGACCACGACCAATGAACGCTCGTGGCCGATCTTTAAAGCGTCGTAGGCTTGCGGTGCCTGGTCAATTGAATATTTTCGGATTCCTAAATTGGAAATAGACACTCGGCCAGACGCCAGCAGGTGCAGGTACGCTTCCATGTTGCGGTTTTCCGTCCAGCGCACGTATCCGAGCGGATAGTCCTGGCCGCCCTCTTCATACACAGGATCGTAGCGCCCCGGTCCATAAGAGCACGAGATCAGGAAATCGAGTTCCTTCTTATAAAAATCGGAACGTTTGAGATCAAGGCCGACATCTCCCACCAGCACAACGCGTCCTTTTTTGCGGCACGCCTGCATTGCTTCGCTGATGATGGTGTTGCTTACGCCTGCCGCCGTTACAATCACAGCGTCCGCTCCAAAGCCCTGCGTGAGGCGACAGACGCAATCGACGTAATTCTCAGTGGAAGCGTCTATGCCAAAGTCCATTCCGTGAGCGAGCGCAAGCTGCACGCGGTCAGAGTCGATATCGACGCCGCAGACCGTACATCCATTCGCACGCAATAATTGGGTAGTTAGTTGTCCTAAGATACCTAAGCCAACCACCACAATGGTTTCGCCCAACGTTGGATTAGCTCGCCGCACTCCTTGCAAGGCGATAGCGCCAAGAGTCACTGTCGAGGCCAATTCCGTGCTGATCCCACATGGGATTTTCACTGCTAGGTTTACGGGAACATCGATAAATTCAGCGTGATTGGCCACGCCTCCACCGGCACACCCAACTAGATCGCCAACAGCAAATTCGGAGACTTCAGGTCCGACCTCAATCACCTCGCCCGCGGCCGAGTACCCGATTGGGAGTCCGGCGGACAATTTCCCCAACACTCGGTCAAGTGTGCGTTTCACCCCTTGATCGTGCATCAACTCGATCACTCGCCTGGCATGTTCCCGCTGCTTCAGCGCTCTGCTGTACAGGGGCATCCCGGAGTTCCCGACGCTTGCCATTTCTGTGCCAACGCTTACACATGAATGGCGCACGCGGACCAGCAGGTTCTTAGGGCTGACCTGTGGTGCAGGCACATCCTGCACAATCACGCCACCGGCTTTCACGAGTGCCTGTTTCATTTCCCTTAATCTTAATGACTCATTGGCTCAGACTATGGCCCTTGCTTATCCAAGTCCTCCGAGAATATCAGCAAGGTTTCGCCACCCGCCGCGTCCATTATTTCCATGCGGTGATCAATTCTGAATATCCAATGTCATTCGACGCTTCTCAAGCGGGGTGTCAAGTGATCAAAGCCTTTAAATGCATAGCTCTCGGTATGGTAAACTGCTCCCTCCTTAGCTGCTTCAACCTAACGTAATGAGAGGATTTTGTCGGTGGCAGTGGCCTAGGGAAATACACGCGAACTTCTCTTTTCGGTTCGTCTTAACGGTTGTGTGATGAAGCTCTTCCCCGCCTTCGCAGTTTCGACTTTCTTCCTCCTAGTTTCTTTTGCAACCTTCTCTTTGGCGCAGTCGGTTGATCCCTATGCAGAGGCCCGGGATAAGGACTCGGCTCTGCAGAGCTACCGAGTACTTCAGCAGGGGCGAAGTGCCACTCCGGACGCAGATGCTGCACTGACTGCAGATGTGATCGTGGATCTGCTTCGGAAGGAGCCGGTCCTCAAGCTACAGGTGAAGCGCGTTCTTATTCAAAAGGCTCTGGATCAAGGCCTCCTTCTGGCGGAGGAAGATCTTGGCGATACTGAGTTGTTTGCGCTGATTCGGGATGAGTTCACGATCCGAAAGATCGCCAGCGACGAGATCGAAAAACGTCACTATCTTCCGCTCAGGCCGACGGACGAAGAAGCGTTCGAAGCACGTCTCACCCAACGTAGCGTAGAACAGCTTGAGAATAGTGAAAGCACTCGCCAGGAGAGCAAACAAAGAGAAGCCGATGGAGCAGGTGGGGAGAGTAACCGAAGGCCCCTCGTGCGGGCAGGTGCGCCAGCGGAGAATGCAGGTCCTTCGCCGGATAGCGGGCCAGGCACTCTTAGTCCCGATGATCGCACCCTGCCCCGCATCACTCCGAGTGAATTGCCGCAATTGCTGACCGCCTCAGCAGATCTGGGAGGTTCCGGAAGCGCAGGGCTCTCGAGCCGGTCTGCTGTCACTCCGTCGTCTCTTCTCGTGCCGACGATAGCGCCCGAGCCAGCGTTACCCTCTGAGCGCGAAGTGCTTGCGCGCGCGAACCAGCCTGCCTCATCTGTGCCTCGGGTTATGACAGCTTCGGGAGTACAGGATTCAGATCGCACATTCCGAAAGAAACCCAACCCTTACGCCATGGTGCCGTCTCTCTATGACCTGTATGAACAGTTGCCCGCGCAGGGCAAGAATCTGGAGCGCTTCGGCGCGAGCGTATTCCAGAATGGGACGGGCAACGTAGATCAGCTTCCCATGGATGTTCCTGTTGGTCCTGATTATGTAATCGGTCCTGGGGACGGCGTCAACGTCGATTTATGGGGCTCCGTATCACAACGGCTTCAGCGTGTGGTGGACCGTGAAGGTAGATTATCGCTGCCCGAGGTTGGAACGGTTCTCGTTGCTGGCAAGACCCTCGGCGAAGTACAGCAGGCCGTCCAGAAACAGCTTCGCAACCAGTTTCGGGATGTTCAGACCGATATCTCTCTCGCTCGGCTGCGCACCGTCCGCGTCTATGTCGTGGGCGATGTCGCCAATCCCGGTCCGTACGATGTGAGTTCACTGTCGACTGCTCTGAATGCCGTGTACTTGGCGGGAGGTCCGACATCAAAGGGATCGCTGCGCGTCGTAAGGCACTATCGTGGAAAGCAGTTGCTGGAGGAAGTTGACCTCTATGAACTGTTGCTGCACGGGGTGAACTCCGATGTTAAGCGGCTTGAAGCTGGCGATTCAATTCAAGTTCCGCCAGCCCGACCGGAGGTTGCAGTCGACGGAATGGTTCGTCGTCCCGCTCGCTACGAACTGCTGCGCGAAAATTCGCTGGACGAAGTTCTTGAGCTTGCAGGAGGCCTTCTTCCCTCATCAGCCCTTCGCCACATAGAGATTGAGCGAGTGCAAGCGCATCAGAATCGGACGATGTTGAGCCTTGATTTGCCGAATTCGGACAGCGCGGACCAGGTCAGTAAGGCTCTTGCTTCATTCAGAGTACAGGATGGGGACCGCGTAAGAATCTTTCCCATTCTTCCTTATGCTCAACAGGCAATCTACTTGGATGGTCACGTGTTTCGTCCTGGCAAGTACGGTTATCGAGAAGGAATGAAGATTTCCGACTTGCTGCACTCCTACAGCGATATGCTTCCTGAGCCGTCGCGGCGCCATGCGGAGGTCATCCGTCTATCAGCTCCGGATTTCCGGCCCTCTGTCATTGCATTCAACTTGGACGAAGCCTTAAAAGGAGATCCAAAGTCCGACTTACTCCTTCAGTCGCTGGACACCATTCGCGTATTCAGCCGTTACGATTTTGAAGATCCTCCTGAAATTACGGTTTCAGGAGAAGTTCGCAAGCCTGGCATCCACAGAACTAGTGGCGATTTACACATTCGTGACGCCGTATATCTTGCGGGAGGTTTGACGCGCGATGCACTGCTATCAGATGCACAGGTATTCCGGCGCCAAAACGGGAAAACGGAAGTCGCAAGTATCAGTCTAGAGGCTGCGCTAAGAGGAGATCCTGCAAACAATCTTCTGCTTCAACCGAAAGACCGCCTGATTATTCATCGCGATCTTACAAAAGCTGATCCTGCGTCGGTTAAGATCGAAGGTGAAGTCGAGCGTCCTGGAAAGTATCCGCTTGGCTCCGGCATGACCGCCACTGAGCTAGTACGTTTGGCGGGTGGCTTCAAGAGAAGCGCATACATCGATCTCGCGGACCTATCGCGATATGTTGTTCAAGACGGGGCGAAGATACAGGGTCAACACGAGCAAGTGGAAATCGCAAAGGCGTTCGCCTCGAGAGATGCAGATGTTTCACTTCGGGACGGGGACACATTAACGATTCGTCCAATCGCCGGCTTCAACAATGTAGGTGCGACTCTTACTGTCAAGGGCGAGGTGATGCACCCGAGTGTTTACGGAATCAAAGAAGGGGAACGACTTAGTTCTGTTTTGAAACGTGCTGGCGGCTTCGGGCCGGATGCGTACCCGCAGGGAATTGTCCTGAGTCGTGATGCTCTGCGAGTGATGGAAGAGCAGAATCGCATCGACCTGATCTCGCGCTTGCAGGCGGAAAGCGCGAACCAGCCAAAATACAAGCCTGGCACGAGTCCGGCGGAGGCGGCCTTGGTGGCACAGTCTGCTTCTCTGCAGCAGCAACAATTAATCGATCGCCTTAAGAATGAGCCTCCAGTCGGAAGGCTAGTAGTTAGAATCAACGGGGATATCAGCAAGTGGCAAGGTGGCCCGCAGGATGTGGAACTAAGGAAAGGCGACATAATCGTAATTCCCAAGCGTCCCACCCAGGTAATGGTGACGGGTCAAGTCTATAACCCAACCGCTGTTACGTACCAACCCGGAAAAAACGCAGAGTGGTATTTGAAGCAATCTGGCGGCGTGTCTGAGTTAGCAAACAAGAAATCGATTTTTGTCGTTCGAGCCGACGGCTCGATTGTCGGACGCGAAGGTGGGACAAGCGGCTTTTGGCATCAGAGCGTTCTCAGCACCGTTCTTCGACCTGGCGATACTGTAGTCGTTCCTGAAAAGCTGCTGGGCGGCACGCCGGTGTTCAAGACCCTGCTCGAATCGGCGCAAATAATTTCGTCCATCGCCGTCACTGCCAAAGCTGTAGGAGTGTTCTAGATACCTGTGCGGTTCTCCATTCCGATTCTCGCGGTTGGAATCATGACATGCGGTCTCCAGTCCTTGGCTCAAAGCGCGGACTCCTCGGATATTGGCACGCGATACTCTTATCGTGATCAGTTGAAGGCCGCGTCAGACCCCTTGCCTGCTGCTGATTCGTCGACGGAGGATTCGCCAACAGACTACAAAGAGGCTTTGCGCCGCCTCGCCGAGGACGACGAGGTTGGAGCCAATCCGAACAGCGCCAGTTCCAAAGTGAAACAATCTCACGACCGACGCCATCCCAGCCAGGCATCGCCTCAAATAAACACGAGGTCAAGCAATTCGGCGAGGGATTCGGCAGAGGAGCTTCCGCGCGTTCAGCGAGAAATCGTGCAGCCCGTGTCACTGCAGGGCGGGAGTCAAGCACAGGTGCTGCAAGTACCTGTAGTCGCAGTGAACCCGTCATCCTGCACTGATGCATATTGCGAGCAGCTTCATCGCATAGCGGATAGCGCTAATCTGCAACCGAGCCTTCGCGTATACGAACCGGGTCGGACTCCCACCACCGAAGCTAACTTTCTGAAGAATCTGGCATTCGATCAGATGCACATCTGGACAAGCCCGTTTAAGCTGCGTGACAGCGATGCGACCTGGGCGATCCCGTTTGGAATCGTAACGGGAAGTCTTATCGCTACGGATCGCGATATCTCCAAGCGGTTGTCCAATCCTGGGCGGATCGACACGAGCAGGCAGGTCTCGAATTTGGGACTTTACAGCTTCATCGGTGCAGGTGCTGGCATGTACGGTCTGGGCCTCATCAGCCACAATGATCACCAGCGCGAAACTGGTTTGCTCGCCGGCGAAGCGTTTATCAATGCGACGCTCGTAGCCGAAGCGCTGAAAGTGGTCGTTGGCCGGCAGCGCCCGTTCGAGGGCGATCATTTTGGCCACATTGGCAAAGGAGGCAGTAGCTTCCCGTCCGCTCATGCGATCGATAGCTGGGCGCTTGCCTCCGTTCTGGCGCGAGAGTACCCGAATCCGTTGATGCAGATCGCCTCTTACGGTTTGGCCTCGGCTGTATCGGTGGCCCGTATTACTGCACAGCAGCACTATTCCTCCGATGTTCTGGTCGGCAGTGCCTTCGGCTACCTGATCGGCAAAAAGATCTATCGAGATCACCACAACCCCGAGCTTCCTGGCGCAGAATATGGCACTTTCGTACGCGAAGGCTCAAGGGGCGCAGAGCACTCAGGATCTGCTTATGTTCCGCTTGAGAGCTGGGTCTATCCAGTGATAGACCGGCTCGCGGGGCTGGGCTTCATACACAGCAATTTCGATTCTGAACGACCGTTTACCCGGCTAGAGTGTGCCCGTATCGCTGCCGAAGCTGCCGAGAATTCGGATCTCTACGATGCGTCCCCAGACATTCAATCAATAGTTACGTCGCTTCAGCAGGAGTTTGCGCGGGAATCAGAGGTTTGGGCGGGAAACTCTGATAATCGCAGTCTCGTGCTCGAATCCGTGTACACTCGGGCAACAGAAATTGCTGGCTCCGTATTGAGAGACGGATACCACTTCGGCCAGACGCTGTACAACGACTACGGCCGGCCATATGGTCGAGGCTTCAACAGCATCACCGGCTTCTCCGCTCGCGCCACTTCCGGCCCGCTGGTGTTCTATTTTCAAGGTGAATATCAGCATGCACCTGCTAATCCGGACTTCTCTCCTCAGGTGAAGGCGCAAATCACAGCCGCAGAGGCAGTTGCAAACCTGGGCACCGGTCCCGGTACTCCGCAATTGAATAGTGCGTTCCCAGCAGAAAATCGATTCCGCGTGGTGGACGCATATATTGGACTAAACTTTGGCAATTCCCTCGTAACGCTCGGGTCGCAGAGTCTGTGGTGGGGGCCGGGTACAGGCGGTCCGCTCATGTTCACCAATAACTCGGAACCGCTAAATATGATTCGGCTGAACAGCACATCACCCACGCAAGTTCCTTTGTTGTCAAAATTTCTCGGCCCACTGCGGTATGACATCTTTCTCGGTCAGACTGATGGGCAACATTTCATTTTTACATCGAGCGGGTTGCGTGGTCCCAATTTGGGCACTCAGCCATTTATTCAAGGACAGCGCTTCAGCTTCAAGCCCACTCCGAATTTTGAGTTTGGGCTAACAAAAACAGGAATTTTCGGAGGAAGTGGTTATTCCCTGACGGCGGGGTATCTGTTTCGCACGACTTTTACTGCAGCAAACTACTCCGCGGGTGACGCGAAAAAGCCCGGAGATCGACGCTCTGGCTTTGATGTGATGTATCGCATTCCAAGACTCCGTGATCGGTTGACATGGTACGCGGAAGAGTTCAGCGAGGACGAGATTTCGCCTATATTTTTTCCTCGAATGTCGGCAATGCGGTCGGGAATCTATGCAGCAAGGCTCCCCGGGCTGCCCCGAGTGGATCTGCGAGTGGAAGGTGTATACACAGATGTACCGAGCTATGGAGCTGGTAAGGGATATTTTTACTTCAACGCTACTTATCGGGATGGCTTTACCAAGAACGGCAATATTATAGGAGACTGGATCGGTAGGGATGGGCGAGGGGTCAGCGCCGCATCGACAATTTGGCTATCTGCGAAGAACTCGTTCCAACTCGGTTATAGGGAGGGTGTCGTCGATCAGGAGTTTCTACAAGGCGGACGTTATCAAGACTTTTCCCTGGGGGGGAGCTTTAATCTGCGTTCTGACGTCTATGCTTCCGCTACAGTGCAGTACGAGCACTGGGCATTTCCCGTTTTAAGCGGAGTTCCGCAGAATAATGTTTCGTCCTCGGTTCAAATAACTTACCGGCCTGAGCACCTTCGGCTCATAGGCGGGGGAACCAAGTGAGATTGGCGCAAAACCTGACAGCGATTCGGACACTGCGCTTCCCGTTGGCGATGCCGTTCAGCTCAATGACCACAGGCGAGGCACGACCGCCTGTGTTGCCCGCAGGAGAGAGGCTATGAGCTACTCGAGTGTGGCTCCCGTTCGTCAGCCTGGACGTGGGTTGCCGGATAAGGACATTCCGAGAACTCCGGCGCAGCCGGAGCCTTCAGATGGGAAGACCCTCGCATCCCTATGGCTGATTTGGGCACATCGACGAGTCCTTCTCCGCCTCGCACTGTACGCTCTGCTTGCCAGCACCGTAGTCGCATTTCTTATCCCCGCTAGATACGAATCCACTTTCCGATTGATGCCACCGGACAATCAGTCAGCATCGGGCTTCGCTACTGCCCTAGCGGCGATGGGCAGCGGGGGCGGGGGTGGGGCACTAGGAGGAATCGCTGGCGATGTCCTTGGGCTCAGCCTCAAGAACACAAGTGACATTTTTGTTGGCATCCTCTCGAGTCGCACCGTCCAAGACAAGTTGATCCAGCAGTTCGACTTGAAAAAGCTCTACGGCGAGCGCCGCATGGCGGATGCCCGGAAAGATCTGGCTGATCACACCTCCATATCCGTTGACCGAAAGAGCCAAATCATCACCATTGGCGTGACTGACCACGACCCGAAGCGCGCCGCAGCAATGGGCGAGGCATACGTCGAAGAACTCAACAGCTTAGTTGCGGAACTAAGCACCTCCGCTGCGCGCCGTGAACGCATGTTCCTCGAGGAGCGTCTGCAATCGGTGAATAAAGACCTCGAGGCAGCGGAAAAGGAGTTCAGCCAATTCTCCAGCAAGAATACTGCGATCGATATCAAAGAACAAGGCAAGGCGATGGTTGCAGCAGCAGCTACTCTCCAAGGAGAACTCATTGCCGCGGAATCAGAACTCCAGGGCCTCAGGCAGATTTACACCAATAATAATGTGCGTGTTCGCTCAGTACAGGCGCGGATCAATGAACTCAAGGACCAGCTCGAAAAAATCGGCGGCAAGGACGAGGATGCGTCGGCATCTTCCGCCCAAGGGTCAGACTCACTTTATCCTTCGATCCGTAAGCTCCCTCTATTGGGTGTTACCTATGCTGACCTGTATCGCCGGACAAGGGTACAGGAGGCGGTTTTTGAGACATTGACAAAGCAATACGAACTGGCAAAAGTTCAGGAAGCGAAAGAGATTCCAACAGTCAAAGTACTCGATCTTCCAAACATCCCTGATAAGCAGTCATTTCCGCCACGCTTGCTCATTATTTTTCTAGGAACTGCTCTGGCTGTCGGTATAGGCACAGGGTGGGTGTTTGCCAAGACAACTTGGGAACTGACCGATTCCAGTAACCCCAGAAAGATGTTCGCGCAAGAAGTACTTACGACGGTCAGTGCGAGGATTCCGAGACTTGGCAGAAACGGCGCCGGAAGACTTTCTGTTGAAGCTCCCATAGGTTGGGGTCCTTCGCGGCACGACGACGACGCAGCGTTGAAGTAAGGTCTTGTTTTCCCTGCAGTGTCGGTTTCTCCGAGGAATCGCGGTCAGCAAGTCCGTGGAAAGTGGACAGACGGCATGCCAGGTGGAGGGAAGAGGTGCTTGTCTTCTGCATGCTGCAGCAGAGCGGCTCATGGAGCCGGACTGAGCTTTTGCTTGTAAGACCTGGAGGGATCCGATGGCAGCTAGCGGCAGGTGCGTTTTGGGAATTGAGAGTGGCCGAGAAAAACCCAGCTTCAACGATCTGGGCATCGATCTGTGCCGCTATCGTGCCGATGAGGAGTTATTCCATAGGCAACAGCGGGAACTTGCGAAACATTTCAACAATGCGCCCGGCCCGGTTATCGATCTTGGTTGCGGTCGCGGAACGATGTTGGAATTGCTCACCTCAATTGGTGTCGCAAACTACGGTGTCGAGGCTTTCCCTCCCGCGTTACAAGTGTGCCGAGAAAGAGGCTTAAAAGTTGTGGAGAGTGACATCTTCCGGCATCTTGGCGAACTTGAAGATGCCTCGACTGGCGGTGTTGTCTGCTCGCATGTGATTGAGCATCTGCACCCACCGGAGGCGCTGCAGTTGGTTCGTGAGTCGTATCGAGTTCTTAAGAGCGGCGGTACGCTGGTCCTGGTCACGCCGAATCCCAAGAATCTTCTTATATTGACCGAAGTCTTTTGGCTCGATCTGACACACGTGCGGTTCTATCCGGCCCGTTTGCTGGATGGAATCCTGAGAGAGGTTGGCTTTGGTGCGGTGAACTGCTACGAGGACAAACACACTGCATATGGACGAGCCCTGCACAAACGTATCGGTGCCTTTGTGCGCCATTTGTGGCTATGGGGATTCACAAATCGCGGGGACGTCGTCGCTGTCGCACGTAAATGAGCGAAATCGAGGCCAGATCCGTTTCGGTTCAGAGGAGATTCTCTGGCCTGCTCTGGAACAGTAGCGGGGAGTCGCAGTTTGTAAATTCTGCGTCGTCGGTGGCGGTGCGCGCAATTTCGGGCCTGACGCGAGTAGGAATTCTCCTGGCCATCGCACGCACGTATGGTCCCGAATCCTTTGGCAAACTGTCCTTGGTGATTGCGATCGTAGAGATTCTACGGATGTTCTCCGATTTCGGAATCGATACGATCTCAATCCGCAAATTCACCCAAACCCCGACAGCGGAGCGGGGGGAACTGTTGAAGTGGATTCTGGGCAGCAAGCTGCTTCTAGCGGTTTGCTTTTATGGTGTGGCCGCAGGAGCGCTTTTCCTCCTCGCCAAAGGAAGCTTTGAAGTCTTTCTTGGCCTGATTGCGGGCCTCTCCATTCTCTTCTCGAGCCTCTTAGGGGCCTTTACGAGTTATCTCCAGAGCTTTTTTTCCATGTCGCTCATTTTCAGTACGACCGTTGCGAGCAGCGCAGCTTCGGTTCTGTTTGCATCTGCCGCGATTCACATGAAGGCGTCACTTCTGCTCGTGATCGCCGCCTTGCCCCTTGCAGACGCTCTGAATTTGATTTTGTTTTGTTCCAAGTCGGACTTGCGTTTGCGGCCGAGATTTGATGTTCTCCAGACTTTGTCACTTTTGCGCGAGAGTTTTCCGGTTGGCATTACGAGTGCCTTGGTTATTCTTTATTTCCGTCTTGACACTTTGTTTGTTTTTAAGTTTTCGGGAGCAGTGGCTCTCGGCCTTTACTCAGCGTGCTTCAGAGTCATCGAACCGGCTCTAATGATCCCCTCTTCTTTTTCGACGACAGCTTACGCGGTGCTCTCCGCTGCCAATCCGGGAAACGACAGTATCGCGCGAGCGATCCGTATCGTACTGCGGACCATGTGGCCTGCATATGCCGCTATTGGAGGCTTCGCGTTAACTGCATTGCTCGCAAGCAGGGAGTTTCTTGAGCGCTTCTTCCCAATGTATCTGCAAGCCTACCCAATCCTGATGGTTCTCAGCCTCGCTCTGGTGATAAGGTCGGCGAACATGGGGCTTACGTCGATATTCAACTCCCGGGGCATGTATTCAACGATCACGAGAATTGCTGCAGTAAATCTATCCGTGAATTCGATGTTGGCATTGCTCCTGGTACCCAAATATGGCGCCGTCGGAGCAGCATTGGCAGCGCTCATCACAGAAGGCCTGAATACAGCCACTCAGTTGTGGGCTTTGGCTCATCAAGCGCATCGGGCAAGGCCCAGTCTCGTAATGCGCATGGTCAACTCTCAAAGGTGAAAGCACTGATATGGTTGTTGCCGTCGATACGTTATTCATGTCAGCGAGGTTCAGACGTACTGGTACAGGGGTGTATCTTCGGCACCTTCTTTCCGAATGGATAAAGGGTGTCGGGCAAGAATTTCCTGGAATTGAGCTTCACGGCTTTTCACATTCCGGGGCGAACTGGGCCCGGAACCGCTTCCGTAGCCCGCTCCTTCATGTCCACGAGACGCGAGCTTTGGAGAATAAAGGTCTGTGGTTGCTTGGGGGCATGGCGCTTCAATCGGCTAAAATCGGAGCCGATCTGGTATTTCTGCCAACTGCGCAGCACTCCTTGCCGGGGTGGTCTGCTTCGGTTGTTGCCACGATTCTCGACGCTATCCCGAAGCGTCTTCCCAGCGGCATGAATCGGAGCAGCGCACGGTTGCACGCGATGACATGGATCAACGCGAGACTCGCTCGTCGCATCATTACGATCTCTTCTTGGTCAAAGCGAGACTTAGTTGAAATCTACGGCGTTAAGCCGGAGAGAGTACATGTGACGTATCTAGGCTACGATTCTGATCTTTTTAACCCCAGTGAGGCAGATCCGGAAAGCAGCGCAGATTTACTCCGTCGACTAGGCATACAGCAGCCTTTTGTGTTGCACCATGGAATGGTACAACTGCGGAAAAACGTCCATCGCTTGATTCAGGCCTGGGAACTCATTCATGAGACGTCTCCAGGCTTTGACACGCAACTCGTACTAGCTGGACCGATGGGACATGGCCATGAGGAGATTCTCAAAGTCCACAATGCTGCTCCGCACCGCGAAAAAATTATTTTGACGGGCGAATTGTCCGACGCTGAACTGGCGCTCCTTATCAAAAACGCAACTCTCTGCGTCATCCCCTCGCTTTACGAGGGTTTCTGTCTGCCCATGGTAGAGGCTATGGCGTGCGGCGTCCCCACGGTGGTTGCGAACACTTCGTGCCTCCCAGAGATTTCCGGGAACGTTCTGGAGTATTTTGATCCTGCTTCTATCGAGGAGATGGCGGGCACCATGCGGAGAGCTCTCGAAGATTCCTGTTTACGGGACCGCTTACGATCAAAAGGACTGGCAAGGGCTGCGGAATTCAGCTGGCAACGCTGTGCGCGGGAAACGTTGCAAATTTTGAACGAGACTTTCAATGACAGTGGCCGCAAGCCAACCCAGCGAGACGCATGATGATCAGTCGGTCAGCCTTCCAACAACGTCAAGTAGCACAGACACTATCGTGGAAGATCTGCGTTTTGATCGTAGGCTTCGCTGTCGCCCTCGACACACTGTTCGTTCAGTCTCCGCTGTTGTGGGTCGGAGTAGCTGGAATGCTGGTGATTGCAGTCCAGTTCTTGAAGCCGACTCTTAGCCTTGCCGTGGTCATTCTGACTTGTGGACTGTTGAGTTATTCGCCTTTCGAAAGCGGCGCACTGTCCCGTCTATACCCCGGTGATTTAGCACTTGGCATATTTCTTATTGCTTGGATTGTCAGTCGCAGTTCATGGTCGGTGAAGGATGTTTTTCAACCGGAGACCATCAACCGGCCTTTGCTGGGAATGGCGGTCGTCACTCCGTTGTCCATGTTGTGGTCACGCATGCACCCGGATCCGTCTGTGACATACAGCTTCCCCCACTCCGACGTTTCCTGGACCACCACGCAAGTTTCGCAACTCGCATTGTTGGCCATTACGATCTGCATGCCTTTTGCTGTGGCGGCAACAATGAAGACTTGGAAGAAGCTCGAAGCAGTTGTGGTTATCCTGGGGATCGCGGTGGCTTTCGGGGCCCTGGTGACGGCTGCCGCGCTGATTTTTGGTTTTGGTGGAACCTACACTATCCTGGGCGCCACCCGAGCTTATTGGGAACAGCCCTGGGATTCCTCGATTGAACCTCTGTCGTCCCTTTTGGTTCCGTTTCTTTACGCTGGAGTCGTATTTGGGCGCCGTTCTTTAACAAGATATTGGCTGATCTTCGTGCTCTTCGCCTTCTGTCTGATCGCAGTGGCACTTTCCTTCTCTCGAGAAACCTGGTTGCTCGCGTTTGTGGGGATGCTCGTAGTCACAGGTTTGTGGCTTTGGCGGCGAGTGAGCTCGATGTTTTCTCTGGTTGTTTGGTCTCAAGTCATAGCTGCCTTCCTTCTGGTTGGAGTATTTGCGTCTGGCGCCGTTGGACTAGTATCTCGCTTCTATAATCCGGACGAGGTGTACGGCTTCGAGAGAATTTATTTTTACATAACTGCTCTGCAGCTCTTTGCGAGTCATCCCGTTATGGGAGTGGGAGCCGGCAACTATCAGTTCTTTGATCGTACCTACGCTGAGGTTTCGGCGGGAGGCATTGCCCACAATCAGTTCTTAACCATTGCTGCCGAAATGGGCCTGCCGGGTCTGCTGATGTTCCTGTGGTTGCTTGCTGCGCTGATCCGGTTTCTTTGGAGGCTCGAGGTGCCGCGTACGGATGAGAGCGAGTCTCCGTACTGGCTCAGGGCGGCGGGATGGGCATTTATGGTTTGCTGGATTGTCGAATGTCTTTTTCGAGAGGCGTTCTGGGTGACAGCGGCAGCGGGCGGCGGCACTAAAGCCATAACGGCTACTATATTTCCGTGGATCCTGCTGGGAATTCTATTTGCGGCTTTTAATTTAAGCGAAAGCTCGCTTGAGAGAAGGAGCAGGGTCTGAGTTGTTGAAGATGAGAATACTGTATGTTGTCCCAAACGTCCCGTCGCTCATACGGACACGTCCGTTCAATTTCATCCGACGTCTCTCCGAAAGCCACCAGGTGTCAGTGGTTTGCTTGGCAACCAACGAGTCGGACTATCAATTCGCTTCTGAGCTGCAGCCGTACTGCCAGAGCTTGGAAGTTATCCGGCTACCCCGCTGGAAGTCGGTTTGGAATTGTCTCACGGCGCTGTTTTCTTCTAAGTCGCTGCGTTGTGCGTACTTTTACTCGCAGTCTCTACGTGATCGCGTAAAAGCCAAGATCGACAGCAGGGAGATCGACCTCGTGCATGCCGAACATCTGAAAACCGTGCCGATGGTGGAAGATGCCATAGGGAAAGTCCCGGCAGTATTCGACGCGGTCGATAGTGTTTCAATGTTTGAGTCGAGGCGGCGAGGACTGATTCGAAATCCGCTGGCGAAGCTGTTTTCTTGGGTGGAATGGAGGAGGATGACGCTTTGTGAGTCCAACGCGTCGCAGCTCTTCAGCCGGATAGTCATCTCGTCGGCGATCGATAAGGAACACTATCCCACCCCTGGACCCACGCGCGCAAGAATTCGCGTAATCCCAAATGCAGTTGACTTGGTCCATTTTGGCTTTCAACAGTTCGAGTGTCAAAGCAACCTGATTGTTTTCTGCGGCAAGCTGGACTACTACCCGAACGCAGATGCAGCCTTGTATTTTTCACGCGCGGTCTGGCCGCTGCTGAGGGCTCGGCGACCTGAGTTGCAATTTGCAATCATTGGCAGCAGGCCCCCACGAAGCGTGCGACGGCTGCATGGAAAAAACAACATCCGGATTGTGCCTTCGGTTTCTGACGTGCGACCTCATCTTGGACGGGCATCTTTAGCGCTGTGTCCAATTCGCCTTCGTGCTGGGACTCAATTTAAAGTGCTGGAGGCGATGGCCCTTGGTGTACCTGTAGTGGCTACCCGACTCTGTATTCCTGGACTTGCCTTGAAGCCGGGAAAGCATCTACTGGTCGCGGATACTCCCCACGAATTCGTCTCTGCCGTGGAACTGTTGCTCGATAATCAAGCGCTCAGAACAAAGTTGATAACAGCCGGACGAAAGTTTGTCGAAATGCATCACGACTGGGCTGATTCTGTCGCGAGCTTGTGCGATGTCTACGAAGAAGCAGTGATGGATTTTTCAAGATCAGGAGAAGTATTGCCTGCTTCGTGTCTGCCAAACGCAAATTAAGAATCGGCATTGATCTTACGGGACTCTGGAGGGAGGCCACGGGAATCTTCGTCGCCGCGTCGAAATTGACACGCGAACTACTGCGTATCGACACGGATAACAGCTACACGCTTTTTTTCTCCGGTGACGTGCATGCGGACTTCCGAGATTTGCCTCCGAATGCCCATGCCAGTCTTGTTCCGATTCGAGAAGAATTCTTTGCCAAACAGCTATTCATGGGAGCTCTCTGCAATGTCCTGAGGCTGGATTTAATCCATTTCCCGGCGTTCCCACCGCCTCTACTGTGTTGGCGGCCTTTCATCTGGACTCTTCACGACGCGACGCCATGGCTTTACCCGAAGACAATGGACCTGAAGGGCCGCTATTACTTTCGCTGGATTGGTAGTCGAGCCGCGAAGAGAAGCCGGTTGCTTGTGACCGATTCGGAGGACGCGAAGCAGAAAATTACGAATGCTTTAGCTCTCCCCGCCCACAAGGTGAGGGTTGTTCGCCTTGGGGTAGACAGTACGTTCAAAAGGATTGTTGATATGGAGGTGCTGGCCTCGGTGCGTGCGCGGTATCGGGTGCCTGAGAAGTTCATTCTCGTGGTAGGCACGAGGGAACCGAGGAAGAACTTGCCAGCTCTCGTCCAGGCCTACCATAAAATGCGCAAAGCGAACGAAACGAAACTGGGTCTGGTAATCGTCGGGCGGACTGGTTGGAATTCGCAGACACTTGAGGACGATTCGCGAAGCGAGAATGAGCAGATCGTCCTGACTGGCTTCGTGCCACACTCTGACTTGGTTGCGCTTTACAGCTTGGCCGAAGTTTTTGTTCTACCTTCGCTTTATGAAGGATTCGGTTTCCCACCTCTTGAGGCAATGGCATGCGGATGCCCGGTCATTGTTTCTGACCGCGGTTCTTTACCTGAGGTAGTTGGGAATGCTGCGATCCTCATAGATCCGGAGAGCCAGGATTCCATAATGGCGGCGATTCGGACTGTAGAAGGCAATGAACAGCTGCGGGAGGACTTGGCGACACGAGGAATGGAGCGGGCAAAAGGTTTTTCCTGGAAAGAGGCGGCGGCAAGAACTCTGGCTTTGTATTATGAGGTCGCAGCTCATTAATTTATTCTACTCATGAATGAACATCCACTTCCAAAATACAAAAACACAGTGTCTCTGGTCGGCTCGCCCAAAGTGGGAAGACAGAGGATAGTAGCCCTACCAGGGCAAATGCGTTCTTCCCGATGTGGGATGGGCGTCAAGGCGTTGCTTGACGTCTTGGTCGCCACGGTTCTTCTAATCGCATTGTCGCCTTTGCTGGCTCTGGTTGTTCTTGCAGTCAAGCTGCAAGATGGCGGACCGATCATCTATCGTCGACGAGTAGTGGGATCCCAGGGTGAGTTCGACGCCTACAAATTTCGCAGTATGCAAGTCGATGCGGACGGAGTTCTTGCCCAGGACCTCGGGTTGCGTATGGAGTTCGAGAAAAACTACAAACTCACTGCCGATCCGCGTGTAACTCGAGTTGGAGCCTGGCTGCGCAAGTTCAGCCTCGACGAGCTGCCTCAGCTGTTCAATGTCCTTCGCGGGCAGATGAGCCTTGTAGGCCCGAGAATGATTTCGCTTCCCGAGCTCGAAAAATACGGGGAGGCCAAGATGCTACTTTTGACAGTCAAGCCGGGTTTGACTGGATATTGGCAGGTTTACGGAAGACAGCGAGTGGATTATGCTGAGCGCGTTAGGATGGATATCTTTTATATTCAGAACTGGAGCCTGGTGCTGGATCTAAAACTGCTGCTGCTCACGCCGATGCGAGTCCTGAAAGGCACAGGAGCATATTGATGCTGAAAATCCTCGTAACAGGCGGAGCCGGTTACGTCGGTTCGGTTTGCAGCGCACAACTTCTACAGCGGGGACATGCCGTCACCGTCGTGGATGACTTATCCACGGGCCATCGAGAGGCAGTGCCCGCCAGCGCTGATTTTCACCGCCTGGACATCGGTGATAAACGTGCGGTTTTGGAATTGTTTTCGAAAAAGCGCTTCGATGCCGTATTCCATTTTGCGGCCAAAGCATTGATTCCCGAATCCGTGACCAACCCAGGGACTTTTTTCGACAAGAATCTAGTGTCAGGAATCGTGTTTCTTGAGTGCTTAAGACGAGCTAGTATTGGCAATTTTATTTTCTCTTCGACTGCTGCGGTTTATGGCAATCCCGTTCGAATACCGATTCGGGAAGACGATCCCAAAGAGCCCATGAATGCCTACGGTGAAAGCAAGCTCGCTCTGGAGCGGATTCTGCGATGGTATTGCTCGGCTTACGGCTGGTCCGTCGTCGCATTCAGATATTTCAATGCGTCGGGATCTATTCCTGGCCACGGCGAGAGACATCAACCAGAGACGCATATTCTTCCGCTGCTGCTGCAAGTCGCATCAGGGCGTCGTGATTTTTTTGAGATTTATGGAACGCAGCATGCGACTCCGGACGGCACCTGCTTGCGCGACTACGTTCACGTGCTCGATATAGCGGAGGCTCACGTGTTGGCCTTAAGCAGGCTCGATTTGCCTGGTTTTCGAGCATTCAATCTTGGAACTGGGACCAGCCATTCCGTGCGCGAGGTATGCAGAGCGGTGGAACAGGTGACCGGCCAGCATCTGAAGATTCGGACTGGTGCCGCTCGGCCTGGGGATCCTGCTGTGCTGTGCGCTAGCCCTGAAGTAATACGCGCGGAGTTGGGGTGGAAGGCAGTGCATTCCAATTTATTAGAAATTGTGCGCAGCGCTTGGCTATGGGAGCAAGCCCAATGCAATTCAGCAGTACTCTGTGAATCATCGCGTTCGGAGCTTCACTGACGGACCGCATATTATGATAAGTTCCCTGTCGCGCGATGCACAGATAGGAGGTTGTAAGAGAAGGGGGTAGTCTGCTCGGCAGATTTGATCAAACAGATTTTTGATCGTTAAAAGCTGCAAAAATTGCGAAATCCTGGAGGAAATGTGTCATCCCCCGACGAGATCCAGAGTGCCGCGTCTTACTTTGCCATTTTGGGACGCGCCGCTTCCAGTTTAGACTGGAATCAAATCGATTTCATTGCTCGTATTCTTCATCGCGCTTACCAGCACGAGAAAACTACCTTTCTCTTCGGCAACGGTGGCAGCGCTGCGCTCGCCTCTCACTTCGCCTGTGATCTAGGCAAGGGAACTTGGATTCCTGGAACCAAGCGGTTCCGCGCGGTTGCACTCACGGATAATTTACCCATGCTGACGGCCTGGGCCAATGATTCCGGCTATGAGGATATCTTTGCAGAGCAGCTTCGTGGCCTCATTCAGCCTGATGATGTGGCTCTTGCGATTAGTTGCAGTGGAAACTCGCGCAACGTGCTAAAGGCGCTCGAGGTCGCTAGAGACGCTGCCGCGGTAACAATCGGCTTGGGTGGATTCGATGGTGGATTCATGAAGTCTCTTTGCGATACTGCCCTCGTTGTTTCCTCCGACAACATGCAGATCATCGAAGATCTTCATCTTTCGCTTGCGCACTGCCTGTTCACTCTCGTGAGAAAACAGATTCTCCAGGGAGACCTCCAGAAAGTCGTTGCTGCTAAAGCGTCATGAGACAAGTCTTTGGTTGACAAGGAGTTGCATTGCCACCAAAATTGAGGTTCGGTCTGCGTCCCAGGTAAGCTCCGATAGGCCGACCTGCAAGTAGAGGATCTTTTTTTTCATCATGGCTCCCCCGAACGTGATGAGTCGTCGTCTGCAGTTTGCAGTTCTTCTCGCCGATCTTCTCTGGATTTTGATTTCCGCTACAATCGCATACCTGCTCCGCTATGGGTTGCATAGCCCAAGCTCCTCGCACCGAAGCTACATCGAATATGTCCTAGTTGCCAGCGTTGCAATGGTGGTTTGGGCGCTCCTTTTTACGCGCATGCGACTTGACGGATTTTCGGACGGCTGGGAAGCGCCGCGAGTCTGGTCACAGGTAATGACCGCAGTATTGTTGCTGACGTGTGTCACCCTGTCGGTGGCATTTCTCTCCAGGCAGTTGTACTCGAGGTTGCTGCTTTTTTATTTCGGCTCCCTTCTGTTGATCGGCTTTATTTGCATTCGCTCTCTGATGCGTGCCTTTGTTGCGTCCCGCTTTCGCAATCGAGCACAGCAGCGCGTTGTAATCATGGGCAGCTGCAATGTGGCGCGGGAGCTGGCGAATAAAATTCAGCGACATCCTGAGCTGATGAAGAGCGTCGTTGGTTTTCTCCACTCAGCAAACGACATGCCTCTTGGATCGCCACGTGCCGATTTTCCCGCACCGGCTTTGCCGCCCACAAGCACGATCGGCGTGATCGAACTTCTAAAGAAACAGGGCGTCGACGAAATCGTGGTAGCCCATCCGCGAGCCAGTTCGTCGGAGGTACAAAAGTTACTTCGTCTAAGCCGACTGGCCGGACTTAAGGTTTCGCTGGTTCCTGAAGGCTACGAACTCTATCTTTCGAAGGCGAGCTTTCTCGACGTCGAGGGTCTCCCAATGCTCTGTTTGGAAGAACAACGTCCGAAAGAGTTCGCGCTGGCCGCGAAACGCGTCGCCGATCTGATAATTGCGTCAGCGCTCACTGTGCTTGTCAGTCCGGTTGTGCTCCTAGCAGCGGCAAATCTCGTCCTGGGCGGTAAGAAGCCATTCAAACGAGAGCTTCGCTGCGGTTTACATGGGCAGCCATTTCTGATGTGGCGGATGAACATTGATCGAGAGGCACTCGATCTCTCCGGTCTACCTCTTTGGCTTGCTCGCCTGAGTTTGACTGAACTTCCGCAACTTTTGAATGTTGTTTTTGGCGACATGAGCTTGGTTGGACCCAGGCCAGAATCGCCGGATCGCGTAAAACACTATTCCGAATGGCAGCGCCAGCGGCTTGCTGCGAAACCGGGATTAACTGGCTTGGCGCAAGTTCACGGCCTTCGAGAGCAGCATGCATCCGAAGACAAGGCGCGCTTCGATTTACAATACATGCTGCATTGGTCGCCGTTACTGGACCTCTCGTTGCTACTTCAGACTCTCTGGACGGTTGCCATCCGCATATGGCATCCAGCTGGGCCGAACGTCGCTCACCCCCGGATTCCGGAGCGCAGTTTTACGGAGGTTCTTGATGTTGATCGTTCGCACGCCGGTGCGGATTAGTTTTGGCGGCGGAGGAACCGATTTACCCGCCTATTATCAGAAGTTTGGTGGCGCTGTTCTTAGCACCGCCATTAACAAACACTTCTACACAATTCTTCAGAAGCGCGTTGACGGCAAAGTGCAGGTAATCTCGTCCGACCTACGCGTTGTAGAAACGTGGGAAGACATCTCTCGGATGAGTGTCAAAGGAACCGAGCTTGAGATTCCCCTTTCGGTAATGAAAGAACTTGGATGCGCAGTTTCATTCAACCTCTGAACGTGGTTAAGACGCTGACTACATATCTTGGCATTCCGCTGTCGAAGTACGAATTGGCGGAACGGGCGTTTCATATTACTCGCAATGTTCTTGGGAAACCTGTCGGTAAGCAGGACGAGTATGCGGCAAGTTTTGGTGGACTGAATTTCATTCGCTTCGCCGAAAACGGGTCCGTGAGCGTCGAGCCGCTGGATCTCGAGCCTGATCTCGTAAGAGAACTTGAATCACAGTTGATGTTGTTCTTTACAGGCGCTGCCCATCATTCCTGGACGATTCTTAAGGAGCAGGAGCAATCGACACGGGCCAAGGCTGGTGCCGCGATAGAAAGCCTGCATGAAATCCGGGAGGGCGCGGATCTGATGCGGGCCACACTCAAGGCTGGAAATTTGGACCGATTTGGAGAATTGCTCCATAAAGGATGGGAAGCGAAAAAGCGAGTCTCGAAAAAAATCTCCAACACTCGCATTGACGAGATGTATGAGGCCGCACGTGGTGAGGGTGCTCTCGGGGGAAAAATTACCGGAGCCGGGGGTGGAGGCTTCCTATTGTTGTACTGTCCGCAGCCTGCTCAACCAGCAGTCCGTACGCGCCTTGCTGCATTGGGAGCGCGTGACATGGATTTCGAATTTGATTTTCAGGGTGCTCAGGTGGTCGTGGATGATCCCTTTATCGATGCGGATGAAAGGGGTGGAATGAAGTGGACGTTTGAGCCGATAGCTGCAGCGGTCAATTTTTCGCGGTGATGATGGTCAGTCCTCGCAAAGCCTTCCTGCTCGCTGCTGGTCATGGAAGACAGCTGCGTCCGCTGACAGATGCTATCCCAAAGTGCCTTCTGCCCATCGCGGGTGTGCCGATGCTGCAGATCTGGTTGTCGCAATGTCGGCGGTTCGGAACTGAAGAAGTATTGATCAACCTCCACTCTCATGCTGATCAGGTCCGGGAATTTCTAGAGCGGAGCGATAAGTCCGGGGTTCGGGTGCAGGTTTCCGATGAGCGGTCTTGCTCGGAAGCGCAGCAATTCGAACCAACAGTTTCTGAGTTTTTAGCGAGGAAGCTTTCTGGGTTTTCTACGCGGACGTGCTGACTGATTTCCATTTCGACGAAATGCTGAAGCGGCATTCCGAATTGGAGGCGGCGACAATCGGAGCCTATAAAGTTCCGGATCCATCGAGATGCGGAATCGTGCAGGTTGACCCAAGGGGCGGCTGGATTACAGAATTCACCGCAAACCCAAAATTCCGGTTGGCAATGTCGCATTTTCCGGCATTCTGCTGGCATGCCGGGAATTTCTACGCGCCGTCCCAGAACATCAGCCAGCGCATATTGGATTCGATGTTCTTCCTCGCCTGATTGGCAGGATCGCTGCCTATGAGATCGAAAATTACGTGATCGATAATTGGCACCATGGAAAATTACCGTTCAGCGCAGCGTGACTGGCCAGAACGGAAGGTCAGAACGGTGCAGGAGCAGAATGCTTAAAGGCGTCATTTTTGATATGGACGGAGTACTGATCAATAGTCATCCGATCCACAAACGCGCTTGGAAGAAGTTTTTTGACGCTCTTGAGCTGGATGTTTCAGACGCCGAGGTTGATTTCGTTTTGGACGGGCGCAAGAAGGAAGACATTCTCCGCCACTTTCTCGGCGATCTGCCGGACGTACAGATCAAGGAATACGGTCACCGCAAGGAGATGCTTTTCAGGGAAGAGGCGCTCTCGATCGAGCCAGTAGAGGGAGCACTAGAATTCCTCGAGGAGCTCTCACGAGCGGGCATAGCTTTCGCCGTTGCCTCTTGCGGGAGCAAGAGTCGGGTCAATTACATCCTCCGTCAGCTCAAGATTCACGATCAATTTGCGGCTATTGTCACGGCTGACGACGTTCAATTCGGCAAGCCGGATCCGCACATTTTCCGGAAGGCGGCAGAGTGGTTGGGATCCCCATGCAAAGACCTACTCGTTTGTGAAGACGCGATCTCGGGCGTTCTAGCTGCCAAGGCTGCCGGTATGAAATGCCTGGGCATCGCCGATCATGCTCGTGCCGAGGAGCTTCTCGAGGCAGGAGCGGAGCGAGTTGTTGCCAATTTTGCGTCCACGTCATTGCCACAGCTTGAGGAACTCTTCGCGTGAGACCATTGGTGCTATCCGGGAGCTGCGCTTAAAGCGCAGCTTTTTTGTTGCAAAGAACCAAACGAGCACGTACACTGCGTCCCTTCGCTGTCCAACCGGTGTCAAATCGAGCCGATGAGTCCCAAATTTGCCTGGGGAAATGCTGAAGCCCTTCTGATGAGCGCGAAACGGAGTAGGTCAAAGTCTTCGAGCTTGCGAAAAGCACAGCGAAAGGCGCTCAGTGCGGAAGCTAGGGAATCGCGCCAAGACAGGCGAAAGCATTTACCAAATCGAATGGTTCAGTGTTCGAAGGCCCCATTGGGCGAGTTGACTGCCATTGACTGGAATGATTTGCTTGGCCGGGAACATTTTCAAATTGACTTGAATTCGGTACGTCATATTTTTGCCGGCAAGATAGTTCTCGTCACGGGAGCAGCAGGATCAATCGGTTCTGAGCTTTGTCGCCAGATTTTGGAATGCCAGCCGGCAAAGCTCGTATGCATCGATCACAGTGAAACCGGTCTCTTTTACTTGCAGACGCAACTTCGTGAAAATTATCGCGATGCTGCAATCGTTTATTGTGTTGAGGATTTCACACATTCTGATCCGGTAAAGAACATTTTTGACATCCATCGCGCACAAATCGTCTTCCACGCGGCGGGATACAAGCACGTACCCATCATGGAAGAGAATCCGCGAGCTGCGCTGGAAAACAACGTATTTGGATTGATTCGATTCCTTGATATCTGCGAGGCTGCTAGTTGCGAAGCCTTTGTGCTGATCTCCAGCGATAAAGCGGTAAATCCTACAAGTGTCATGGGATGCACCAAACGTTTGGGAGAATTAATCCTTGCGGTCGATCGAGGCATGCGATGCCTGTCGGTTCGCTTTGGAAACGTTTTCGGCTCTCACGGTAGCGTGGTGCCACTGTTTCTGAAGCAGATCGAGGAGAATAAACCACTGACAGTTACCGACTCTGAAGCCACACGCCTCTTTATAACAGTTGGTGAAGCCGTATCGTTGTTGCTGCAGGCTGCGGCGATCGGAAAGTGTGGTGAAATTCTTGTGCTAGAGATGGGCGAGCCGATTCGCATTGGTGACTTGGCAGACACCCTGCTTCGCCGGTTCGGCGGACTTCAAACCCTAAGGCATCCGGGGATCAAGTTAACGGGTTTACGACCTGGAGAGAAGTTGCACGAGGAGCTTTTCTACGAATATGAGCAAGTACTCTCGACCTCGTGCGACAGGATCAAACGCCTTTCAGGAATTGTTCCGAGTTGGCCTGAACTGAAGTCTCAGTTAGAGACTCTTCAAGCGTTGTTGTACACAGTTAATGATGACCGGTTGCGCGCTCAAATTCAGAGAATTATCCCTGAATATTGTTATATGCCGGCGGTGACTTCTGAAGTTCACTTTGGGCGCGTAGCTTCGCTACCGCCGAAAGATTACCAATCGAGTTCTCCCAGGACAGCGTTTCCGAGCTCTGCTGGCCAGACGGTTGCAATCGATGCTGGGTTTCTGCAATCCTGATCGCCACACTGACCAAGTTGTAGATCCCCTTTCGCGGAAGACAACCGACCGCTAATGCGACAAGACTACGCGGCGGCAATCAGAACAGGGAATTTAACAGTGAATTTCTTCGACACTGTTGCTTCTTAGCGACGGATAATATCGGGCAACTCCCAACGCTGCCAATCCCTTAGAAGATAAGTAACTTTCCATCGTTCGTCTCAGAACAGTGAATAAGAGTGAATTAGCAGTGAATTGCCGAGTTTTCATCCATTGCTCGATTCCATTCTGATATTCCTGACTTGAGCTGCGCGGCACAGAGTCTGATTCGCGATCCAGGATTTCTTGCATTCAGTACCTCCTCGTGGTAGCAGTGAACGTAGTTCGTTCGCCGTAGATAAACACGCTAAGAACATCAAAGCTCCCCAGGCTTTGGTGATTCCTTTGGCTGCTGCTTGCACCGGTGCCGGCTCGAACTTGTACTTCCTCGCTTCAGGGTGCTTGTCTCAATTCACCTTCAGCGTCAGAGTGGTGGGGATGCTGCGGTTGCCTGATGTGGCGGTAACCGTCACTGCGTAAGTGCCTGCTGGTGTTCCCGTTACCGGTGGTGGGATGCTGGTCCACGCGCCGCCTCCACACCCCGGAAGCAACATAATTCCACCGACTACGCTGACGATCGCGAGGTTCCTAGTCCTTCCTTTCGTCCCACGCAAAGCCAACACCAAGGTTGTGAGAAGTCCAAGCACGATCATCAGTTTTGCAGGCTTGTTGCCCCCGCGCGGAGGCGAACTCAGGAAGCCGGATATTGGAGTTGGCTGAGAGCTGGAACGCGCCATTGTGGAGATGGTTAGCGTGACCGCGGTTGTAGTGCTCACGGCAACCGATGTCGATGGGGAGAAGGTGCAGTTGGCCGCCGTGGGCAATCCGCTGGTGCAGGCAAAAGTCACTGTGCCGTTGAAGCCGTCTACTGCCGACGCATTGAAGTTGTATGTAGCGGATTGACTAGCGTTCACTGTTTGCGATCTCCCGCCAGTACCGACAGCGATGGCGAAATCGGATGCCGTTCCAATCAAATTCACGATCTGTGCCACGCCGTTGAGGTCGGTCAGGGTAAGTGTTCCGTTAGCTTGTCCCGCGCTAGTGGCCATAAAGATAATCTGAATGGTGCAGCTTCCATTAACACCGAGCGAAGCTCCTGCGCTGCAGGTTCCACCACTCTGCGTAAACGGTGCTGTAATACTCAGTCCCGTAATGGTTGCGTTAGATGTTGCTGTGTTGTTCACAGTTACGATTTGAGCCGAAGTAGCGTTCTGAACGGAGCCGGTGAACGTGAGCGCCGATGTGGAAAGGGAAAGGGCCGAAACGATGCCAGTGCCACTTAGGGGTATCGCTCGAGGGCTGCCGGCAGCGGAGTCGGTGATCACGATGGTATTGCTTTCGGATGTTGTGCTCTGTGGCGTGAAGCTGACCTGAATCTGACACGCGGCTAAATTGGCCAGTGTTGCCGGAGTCGTCGGACAGCCGTTGTTACTCACAGCGAAGTCAGTCCCGCCGGGAGTTCCGAGGGCAACACTCGCAATTGTTATCGCTGAACCCGAATTGTTCGTGACGGTTACAATCTCGGCAGAGGTCGTCTTTACTAACCGATTCCCGAATGCGACCGGGTTTGGCGAGAGATCGACCGCTGGCGGAAGAGGAAGAGCGAACTGCCATACACCTCGGCCGTACGTGGAAACGCGAAGTAGCTTGGGTTGGACGGTGTTGCTGCCGAAAACCCGGATCTTTGTCACTGGGACATTAGGCAGGCCGATGCCGAGAATCTCCCATGAGGAGCCCGCGTTCAAGCTTATGAACGCTCCAATGTCGCTGCCTACATAAAGCACATTTGGATCATCAGGGTCTACCGCGATGGAATCTACCGGAGCGTCCGGCAGGTTGTTGGTGATATCGCTCCACGATGAACCCGCAGTTGTGGTTTTGAATATGTGGGGTACTCCAAAACCCTCGACCGTGACATAGGCAGTCTTGCCGGTCGTGTCGTGATGGTCAACCTCTATAGACGATATTGGGTAAGGTCCGTAGGTTACTCCTGATGTCGTCAAAACTGCCGCAATGTTTGAAGTGATATCAGTCCAGCCGTTTGCAGCCCCATGGGTTCCCGTGTTCACATCGGCCTGCGTATTCACGAACACGTGGCCGAGGAGGCCCCCGCTGGCGCTAACCGTGCCAGTGCCTTCCAGTCCCACGTAGAGAACTTGCGAGATCCCGTTCGGTGCAGGACCGCCCGCGGCGATTGCTCGAACTTTGGTTGTCCCGCTAATACAGGTCGTCTTCGTGCTGTCGAACATTGGGCTGACGTCTTTGTTCGCCGCGCCAGTAGAATCTAGCCAGGAATTGCCACCCACTCCCGGTCCGCGCCACAAGCGACAAGTTCCGAGGATCAGATTTGCTGTGTTCGCCGGATCCAATATGAACGGCATATAGAATTCGGCGGGGTCGTTCGCGACATGCTGTGTTCCGATATTAGGACCTTGAGCCGGGTATGGAGCAGCGCCGAAGGCGCCTGGGTTGCAGGCTTCGGCGTTGGGGATGCCTGGGCCATTGGGGGCTGCTTGCTTGTTGGTCGCATCACACTGTTGGATTGAGACTCCTGTGTTTGTCGCGTACCAGATTCCGTCTGGATTGTTGGGGTCAATTTCGTTGAAGCCACCGTCCCCCCCATTGACTGTCTGCCATAACTGCGCGCCGCTGCCCAACAGAGCTGGCGTACCATTGTCCTGTAATCCCCCAAGCAAAACATTCGGATTCGTTGGATGTTGAGAGAACGAAACCATCTCTGACAAGGAACCGATGTTGGCGTCCAGATTGTCAAAGACCTGTTGCGCATTGCAGCTTCCGTCGCCGTTGGCGCCATTCAACGAACGATAAACGCCACCATCGTTAACGAAATACATCTGGTGTGGGCTCGTAAGATTGAAATCGAATCCGTGCTGATCAGGATGCACGTGAGAAGGCTGTGCGATGGGATTGCAATCGTAGACATGTGTGAGGTTCTTCCACGTTGTGCTGCAGTCGGCGGGAGTTCCTGTCAAAGAGCACTTATAGATATTTCGAGTGCCAATCAACAAGTCAGTGCCTTGCGAGGTCGCTATCGCTGCCATCCACAAGTTGTAATCGCCTTGTACGATTTGATTACTTGAGCTCGTGTCCACAAGCCCTGCTGTGCTCTTGCTCGTAATTTCTCGCCAAACCGTCGTTGCTCCGTTGCTCGTGACAAATAAGCCCTGATGAATGTCGTTGTCGTTTACATAGATCACGTACATCTCAAGGGTCGTGGGCTGGATGGAGATGTGACCACGATAGAGAGGGCAATTGCCCGTTGGATTCGGGTTCGGCTGGCTCGTAGGGCAATTCGTAACCGTCAGATTGGGACTCGCAGCGCTTTGTGGCTGGAACGCCGAACGGCTCCACGTGATTCCGTCAGCGCTCTCGTAAAATCCATGGTAGCGATAGAAAGCGTAAAACCTTCCCGTTCCGGGATTGTATGCGACGTCGGTAACAGTCCCTTCGGTCAGCGTAACGGCGCCCGGATCTTGTACCGTTGCGTAATGCCAAGTCTGTCCGGCATCCTGCGAGTAGTAGATTCCCCGCCCACCTACAGAGTCCGATCCGTAGCGCTTTCCATTGGTCGATCCCATTCCCACGACGACCAGGTTTGGATTCGCTGTGCTCCAAGCAAACTTGCTGGTGCCCAATCCCGCGAAGGTTTTCGCACCCGCATCGGCGGTCCTAATGATCGGAGCCCAAGTCTGTCCACCGTCGGTGGAGCGCAGTATTCCCATCCCATAATAGGAGTCGCCTGAACTGTTAGGCTCTCCTGTTCCCACGATCACGACGGCGTTGTTCCCTGTGGTCCCCGGCTGAACCGTTACAGCACCTACAGCCAGACTGGGCTGATCATCGATCAGTGGTTTCCATTGCACCGTCGTAGGATCGGCCGCTGCCGCGTTTCTTGACTTCCACACACCGCCAAATGCCGCACCGATGTACACCGTATTTCCGCTAATGTCGCCCTGGTCGACGGCAACTGATGTGACTCTCCCTACCACCTTTCCATAATCTTGGCTCGAATCTGAGCCGATGGGAGCGGGGCCTAAGTTGGACCAGGCAACATTTGGGAGATATGTGCTGCCAGAAAAGGCAAATCCGCTCGCGGTGCTCTGTCCGGGATTGGAGACGCTTTGTATGGATTGTTGCGTCATACCTTGGGAGCTGAGCGTCATTTGCCGCTTTTGGACATAGGCTCGATGGAGCAAGTCCGATGCGCGCTCTCCGGCTGCGTGGCGTCCGCTGCGGAACCACTCTTCTCGGCCTCTCGGATCGTCGGCGTCTGCGTCTTGGGTTTCCCCCTCGCTCGAGTCGGACTCCGCCAATTTGTTTCCAGCAGCCTGGGTTCCGGGTCGGACCCTTGCGCCCTGGGCTGGGGAGTGGAGTGGAATAAGGGATTGCAAGACCAGAAAGCACACGACAAGCAGGGATTTAGGGCCGGGCTTACGCATAAACTCCAAGAACACAGAAGATGTAGACGTGAGTCTGTGGAAAAGTATGTTCCTGGCCAGAGATGCTCGTCAACGAACGAATACCTTAGCGAGCATTGAGTAAGTTACTTTAGGGCAGTTTTCTGTTCATTCACGGTGCTCCGAGTTGGGCGAAACTACTCAGGTAATATGGAAGGAATCTGCCTGCTTCTATGAGCTCATCTGATTCAGCTTTTGTCGGGGTTCTCTCTTCGCATCCGGTTCTGTGCGATGGCGCAATGGGCACCCTTCTTTATTCCAGAGGGATCTTTATTAACCGCTGTTATGACGAGCTTAATCTCTCCCAGCCGGAGCTGATCTTGGGCATCCACCAGGACTACCTGCACGCTGGAGCCGAAGTCATAGAAACGAATACTTTTGGGGGCAACAGCTTTCGGCTGGCGCGGCATGGTTGTGCAGATAAGGTTCGCGACATCAATCTGGCGGGTGCCCGCCTCGCACGGGAGGCAGCAAAGAGTTTTCAGTCCCTTGTGGCAGGGGCAGTGGGGCCTTTGGGAGTACGTATCGAGCCTCTGGGAAAAATCGCCCGGGAGGAAGCACGCGACTCTTTCCGGCAGCAGATTGAAGCTTTGGTTGAGGGAGGTGTTGACCTTCTTATCCTCGAAACCTTCGGATCTCTTGACGAACTTCATCAAGCCATCGTTGCGGCGCGCGATGTTAATCCCGACGCTCCCGTAGTCGCGCAGGTAACGATTGACGAGGACGGCAGCTGCCTCGATGGATCGACCCCCGAAGTTTTTGGCCCGAAGCTCACCGACTGGGGAGCCGATGTTGTGGGAATCAATTGCAGCGTTGGGCCAGTCGCGATGCTTGATGCTATCGAGCGGCTTCGTCAGGTCACCACTGCTCCTCTCTCCGCGATGCCGAATGCAGGCATGCCGCGCAACGTCGAAGGTCGCAACATTTATTTATGCTCGCCGGAGTACATGGCGAGTTATGCGCGTAAGTTTGTCGCAGCTGGTGTTCGATTTGTCGGCGGCTGCTGCGGAACTACGCCCGAGCACATTCGCGTGATGAAGTCGGCCATTCGCGTAACAAACGCGAAGCGACCACCGGCCTCTCTGTCAGCCGACAGCAAGGCGCCTTCGGCGATTCAGCCAGTTCCGATTCAGAACCGCT
The DNA here is from genome assembly GCA_003225175.1 of Acidobacteriota bacterium. Taxonomy (NCBI): domain Bacteria; kingdom Pseudomonadati; phylum Acidobacteriota; species Acidobacteriota bacterium. Next base: position 71,924 of record QIBA01000044.1, on the reverse strand, counting down.
CGCGAGTCGGCGAGAAGCTGAAGGCGCGAGAATTCGTGACCTTGGTCGAGATCGTTCCCCCCAAAGGGGTGAATCCGTTCAAGGAGATAGAGGGCGCGCGCTACCTCAAGTCGGTAGGCATCGACGCGATCAATATCCCAGATAGTCCCAGGGCATCAGCGCGCATGAGTAATCAGGCTCTCTGTTTGCTCATCCAGCAGCAGGTTGGGATCGAGACCGTGCTGCACTACAGCTGTCGAGATCGCAATGTGCTCGGCATTCAGTCAGATCTGCTTGGCGGTTACGCAATCGGCATTAGAAACTTGATCTGCATCACCGGCGACCCGCCCAAGATGGGCAACTATCCCGACGCGACGGCGGTTTTCGATGTGGATGCGATTGGTTTGGTAAACATTGTCCGCAATTTGAACCGGGGGTTGGATGTTGGCGAGAACCCGATGGGGAATGCTACTGCCTTCGTGATTGGAGTGGGCGCGAACCCAGGAGCACCCAACATCGACGAAGAGATTCGGCGCTTCGAATACAAGGTGGAAGCGGGCGCTGAGTATGCGGTTACGCAGCCCGTGTTTGATCTGAAGTTACTTGAGACATTTTTGCGCCGCATCGAACATGTCCGTATACCTGTGCTTGCCGGCATTTGGCCGCTGGTAAGCATCCGCAACGCGGAGTTCATGAAGAACGAACTAAGGGTGTCGGTCCCAGATTCAATCCTCACCCGCATGGCCTCGGCTTCTAATTCGGAAGCAGCGCGAGCGGAGGGAGTCGCTGTAGCTCGCGAGATGTTGGTGGCAGTGCGGGGAGAGGTGCAGGGAGCGCAGATCAGCGCGCCGCTGGGACGATATGCCTCCGCGGCGGATGTGCTGGAGGCTTTGGGCGGAAATGGGAGAAAGGCCGCAGGGCAGTGGTAACGGCTTCGTAAGCCGATTTTTAAGCAGCTCGCAGGACTTTTGTTTTAAAATTGCGGGTAGCCGCTCGATTTCTGAGGCTTCCCTTACTCGTTCCCCCGAGATGGAATTGGACGGAGTACAGCATCATGAACCGCCGAATGCAAATGCGCGGGTCTCAAGCCCACTGAAAACTGTGTCCGTCCGGCACGACCACGTGTTGTGCCCCTTACACGAGTCTCAATGTACAAAGTGGCGAAATCCGATGGCGCGAAGCCATCCGATGTCGCAGTCAACTTGGGGAATCAAGTGGAATCGCCGTTTTTAAAAGCTGTTCGCGAGCGCGTGGTCATCTACGACGGTGCGATGGGTTCTCTGATTCAGGAAATGAATCCGTCCCTCGAGGACTTTTGGGGCCAGGAAAACTGTAGCGAAATTCTCAACCTCAGCCGTCCCGAGATGATTCGCGACATCTACACGCAATATCTCCGTGTGGGCGCCGACGTAATTGAAACCAATACTTTCGGTGGCACCAGCATCGTGCTCGGGGAGTTTGGTTTTCAGCACCGCGTCGTTGAGATCAACCAAGCAGCGGTGAGACTTGCGCGCGAAGTTGCAGCTCAATTCTCAACGCCGGAGCGTCCACGCTTTGTTGCCGGTTCAGTAGGACCTACGACTAAGCTGCCGTCCCTCGGACACATCGGGTTCGACGACATGCTCGCGTCATACCTCGAGCAGATGACGGCGCTGATTAAAACTGGTGTGGATGTCCTACTGATCGAAACATCGCAGGATATTCTGCAGACCAAGATTGCGATCACCGCGGCTTTCGATGCAATGAAGGCTGCAGGGAGGCGTGTGCCTCTCCAAGTGCAAGTGACTCTGCAGAATGCAGAAGATGGGACCATGCTTCTTGGGACAGACATCAATGCGGCCACAGCAATCCTGGATGTTTATGACGTCGACATTATTGGCCTGAACTGTGCAACCGGTCCGAGGGAGATGAACGATGCCGTTCGTTACTTGTGTCATAACAGCACGAAGGCCATTTCGGTCTTACCAAATGCAGGCTTGCCGCAAAACGAAAGCGGTCGGACCGTCTATAAGCTGACTCCTCAGGAGCTGGCTGAGTATCACAAACGCTTCATCGAGGAGTACGGAGTACAGCTTGTCGGTGGCTGCTGCGGCACTACGCCGAAGCACATCGACGCTGTGGTGAAAGCATGTGCATCCCTTCAGCCGGCAGTGCGCAATGTGAAGCCGCGATCAGAAACGGCAAGTGCCTACACATCTGTTCCGCTCGAGCTCGATGGTCAGCCGGTTGTCGTGGCCGAGGAGATGAACACCACGACGAGGGTCGAGCATTTTAAGAATCTGGTGCGTGGAGCAAAGTACGACGAGATTCTCGCGCTCTCGAAGAAGCTCGTAGCCGAAGGCTCGCACATGCTCGATCTGTGCTGTGCCATTGTGGGCGAAGACGAAAAGGGCTACATGAGTTCGATTCTCGAGAAGGTCGCCACGCGTGTGCCTGCGCCGATTCTGGTGGATTCCACCGAAGCTGACGTCGTCGAGGTTGCGCTCAAACGCATTCCCGGCAAGGCGATCATCAATTCGATTAATTTGGAAGACGGCGAGCAGCGCACCAGCAAAGTCCTGCCAATGGCGAAGCGCTATGGAGCGGCAGTGATCGCGTTGACGATCGACGAAGAAGGTATGGCCCTTACCGCGGATAAAAAGGTTGCGATCGCGCAGCGCATTCACAAGCTCGCGACCGAGAAGTACGGGATTCGCCCGGTGGATCTCATCTTCGATCCACTGACATTGCCGATTTCGACTGGGCAAGAGGAATATCGCAGTGCCGGTATTGAGACTCTGGAGGCCATCCGCCGAATCAAGCAGGAATTGCCGGAATGCCGGACGATTCTCGGCGTGAGCAACATCTCCTTCGGGCTTTCGGTGTATTCGCGGCGCGTGCTGAACAGCGTCTTCTTACGCGAGGCCGTAGATCGCGGGTTGGATTGCGCGATCGTAAATTATTCGAAGATTTATCCCCTCTACAAAATTCCCGAAGCGGAGGTGGAGATCGCGCGCAAGCTGATCTTCCAGGACACGAGCAATGGCGATCCGCTGCAGGCCTACATGGCTTTTTTTTCGGGAGTCACCAAAAAGGCGGAGGCTCAAGGTGAGGATCTCAGCGGTCTGCCGGTTGAAGACAAACTGAAGCATTGCATCATCAATGGTGAAAAGACCATTGGCAATGGCAACAAAAAGCAGTCGCTCGAGGCGGTTCTCGAGGATGCGTTAGCTACGTACGAGCCGCTAGATCTTATCAATACTGTCTTGCTTGACGGGATGAAGACAGTTGGCGAACTGTTCGGTGCTCGCAAGATGCAGTTACCCTCGGTGCTCGACTCGGCGGGAGTAATGAAGCAAGCTGTCGCGTATCTCGAGCCCAAAATGGAAAGAGTAGAAGGTTCACGCAAGGGCACGATTGTGCTCGCGACAGTGAAGGGAGACGTCCATGATATCGGCAAGAACCTAGTGGACATCATTCTCAGCAACAACGGCTACCAAGTCGTGAATCTGGGAATTAAGCAACCGGCCGACACTATTATCGCGGCAGCACAGAAACACAGCGCTCAGGCGATCGGGCTCAGTGGATTGCTGGTGAAGTCCACCCTGGAGATGAAGTACGTGATCCAGGATCTGCAGCGGCTGAGCCTGCAGTATCCCGTGATATGTGGTGGCGCAGCGCTCACGCGCAAATACGTAGAAGACGATCTTCGCCGCGAATACTCGAACTCCGTTTTTTATGCGGATGATGCCTTCGCGGGGCTCCACATCATGGACGACCTCACGTCTGAAAACGGCGCACGAGAAGCTCGTCTGAAAGAAGGTCGGATAATAAAGCAATTTGCAAGGGCTGCAGCCGCTGGCGCGTATGATAGCCAAATTTCGACGCAGCGTTCGGCAGTGGTGACGAGTGCTCCGGACATTCCGAGGCTGCCGTTCGTAGGCCGTGTTGTGCGTACGGATTTCGATTTCCACGAAATTTTTTCGTACATCAACGACACTGCTTTGTTTAAAAATCAGTGGCAGCTCAAGACGGCTTCTGCGACCGACTATGCCAGGCTCGTCGAGGAAAAGTACAAGCCGATCAAGTTCGAATTGCAAAAGGAGGTGGCTGCGTCCGGCTTGCTGGAGCCGAAAGTGGCGTATGGGTTCTATCCTTGCCACAGCCGGGGTAATGATGTCATCGTATATGACAGCTTCGAAAACCTGCGTGAAATTCAGCGCTTCACGTTCCCGCGACAACGCGAAGGCCGCAAGCTTTGCATATCCGACTTCTTCGAGCCGGTGGGTTCGCCTCGAATCGATGTAATTGGATTTTCGGTGGTCACTGTAGGCAATCGCGCCAGCGAGGAGACGAAACGGCTGTTCGAATCGGGCGATTACACGAAATATCTGTACCTCCACGGATTAAGCGTAGAAACTGCAGAAGCGCTGGCGGAGTATATGCATCGTGAAATCCGCAAGGAATTGGGAATCGCCGGCGATGACGCCTCCCGGATTACCGACTTGTTCCACCAGAAGTATCGAGGATCGCGCTACTCTTTCGGCTATCCGGCATGTCCGAATCTTGAGGATCAGACGAAGCTGTTTGCGATCCTCCATCCCGAAGAGATTGGCGTCACATTGACAGATACGTTCCAAATCGAGCCGGAACAGTCAACCTCGGCCATCATTGTTCACCATCCTGCCGCCAAGTACTTCGTGGTCTGATGGGCTTGAATGAACCGAGGGGAAGCACGCCGCCTCAGCTTGGCGTGTGTTGTCGCTTCCGGCAAAAGCAATGTGAAACCAATCAGGAGTTTTCACCTTCTCAGCTATAGTGAAAGGGTGAATTTTCGGAGAGCGTACTAAATGAAGATTGCCATTGTGGGGTCCGGATACGTTGGCTTGGTTGCTTCCGCCTGCTTTGCGGAACTTGGACACGACGTCATTTGCGTGGACAACGATCCTGAAAAACTTGCGGCCTTGGTTCGTGGCGAAACGCCTATCCACGAGCAGTACCTTCCGGAGCTTCTTGGCCGGCATCGCGGGCAACGCCTGAAGTTTTCCGCTTCCCTGCCGGATGCGGTTCGTGCCAGCTCAGTCGTCTTCGTTGCTGTCGGCACGCCACCGCGCGAGACCGGCGATGCGGACCTCTCTTATGTCGAAGCAGTTGCACGGGAAATCGCGCAATCGTTGAACGGATACAAGGTAATCGTCGAGAAGAGCACGGTTCCCGTGTATACAAGCGAGTGGATCCGTCGCGTTATGCAGTTGACCGGAGCCAAGCCAGCGGATTTCGACGTGGTTTCCAATCCCGAGTTCTTGCGCGAGGGTACGGCCGTTTCCGACTTTCTGTATCCGGATCGAATCGTGATTGGCGCGGATTCAGAGCGGGCTGCGGAGATCTTGCAGGAGATTTACGCACCGCTGACGAAGGGAACTTACTATGCTCGGTCGGCGGGAGTAGTCCCTGAGCCAGCATCAGCCAAGATTCCAGCACAGCTGATCCTGACCAGTGCAAAGAGCGCTGAGTTGATCAAACACGCCTCCAATGCCTTCCTTGCGTTGAAGATTTCTTTTATCAACGCCGTCGCAAACGTCTGTGAAGCAGTGGATGCGGACATAGAGCAAGTTGCACTCGGAATCGGAACAGATTCCCGAATTGGCAAGAGATTTCTGCGTGCAGGAATAGGTTACGGCGGTTCATGCTTTCCAAAGGACGTTGCAGCCTTCCGGTCTGTGGCGCGAGAGTGTGGCTATGACTTCCCGATGCTGCAGGAAATCATTCGTGTCAACGACGAGCAGCGCAAGCGCTTCCTGAAGAAAGTTCGAACAGCTCTCTGGACTTTGCGGGGAAAACGGCTGGCAGTGCTCGGTCTGGCCTACAAGGGGGGCACGGACGATGTACGTGAATCACCGGCAATCGATATTATTCGATCACTATTAAACGAGCAGTGCTCGGTGGTTGCCTACGACCCTGCCGCCACAGAGCGCGCTAGCCAGCTGATCACTGGGGACGTAACGTATGCCGAAGATCCTTACCAAACAGCAGTCGGAGCCGATGCTCTCTTGATTCTCACTGATTGGGAAGAGTTCGCCACCCTTGATTTAGTGCGAATCAAAAGCCTCCTGCGCTATCCGATAGTCATTGACGGACGCAATCTTTACTCTAGAGAGGCTATGCAGAAAGCGGGCTTGCTATATGTGAGCGTGGGGCGGGCAACGGTTGACTTGCAGAGCAGCCGCTCTTCTGCTCTAAATCTGAAGGAGTAGCAGGACACCCTAAAGCATGTCCCCTTCTAAGAAGCTTCATGTGATGGTCACCGGAGCCGCGGGATTTCTCGGCTCTCATTTGTGCGACGCTCTTCTCGCTGAAGGCCACTCGGTTGTCGGCGTCGATAACCTGATTACAGGAAAACTGCGCAACCTGGAACATCTGAAAGGCGAGTCCAAGTTCTCTTTTCTTGAGCAGGACATCTGTTCCCGATTTGATCCGGGAGGTATCGACTACATATTTGACTTCGCTTCTCCTGCTAGTCCTGTGGATTACATGAAGCATGGTGTTGAGACTCTGCAGGTTGGATCCATTGGAGTCTTCAATCTTCTGGAACTCGCGAAGAAGTACGCGATAGCTTTCTTTCTCGCGTCAACTTCCGAATGCTACGGCGATCCCTTGGAACATCCACAAAAGGAAAGCTACTGGGGTCATGTCAATCCGGTAGGTCCCCGGTCGGTGTATGACGAATCGAAGCGATTCGCTGAAGCCGTGACCACTGCTTATCGGCGATACCACAAAGTCGACGTCCGCATCGTTCGAATTTTTAATACGTACGGCCCGAGGCTGCAGATGAATGATGGCCGGGTAATCTCAAACTTCATGAAGCAGGCTCTGCGAGGCGACGATCTGACCGTCTACGGCGATGGCAGCCAGACGCGAAGCTTCTGTTATGTCAGCGACGAAATCGAAGGGATATTGAAGCTCGCGTGGTCCAAAGAGCAGGAACCTACGAACATCGGCAATCCAGACGAGTTCACGATCCTTGAATGCGCGGAAGAAGTGCTTGCGGTCACAGGTTCCAAGAGCGGAATTGAATTTCTGCCACTCCCTCAAGACGACCCCAAACAACGCCGCCCTGATATAAGCAAAGCTCGAGCTCTATTGAGATGGGAGCCGAGAGTCGAGCTGCGGAAAGGGCTGCAACTCTCGCTCGATTACTTCCACAGCGAGGTTCAGGCGGAGCGTTCAGCAGCCAGTTCCGCGAGTCGATAGGAGCATCGGTTGATGCAATCCGCGCGTCAGGATCTTCAGTCTCTAGCTCGACATTTGTTCAAGGACGCTTCTCCTGAAGAGGCAGTTGTTCTCGCGTGGCCGCTGGTCTGTGGTTCCGCGGTCGCCCAACGAGCCCGCGCAGTAGCATTCGAGAACGAAACATTGCGAGTGACGGTTCCTGATAAGGGTTGGCAACTACAGCTCGAAGCCTTTACCGCGCAATATCTGCATCGGTTAACTAGTCTTGTCGGAATGCCAGTGAAGCGCGTAACGTACGAAATTGCTTCGGGCGGAAGAGAGCCTGGTTCTCTATGAAGATCACGCAGCAAGACGTTGCCTATGTTGCCAGCCTCGCCAATCTTCATCTGACCGATGCCGAGCGTCTGCGGATGGAGAAGGACCTGAATGCCATCCTGGCATACGTCGAGCAACTCGCGGAAGTAGATACAAGCAACGTTGCGCCCATGGCACAAGTGTCTCAAATTGGAACTCCGTCAGACTCTGCAGATCCTCTACGAACGGATGAACCTCGGGAATGCCTGCCTCACGAAGCGGCGATGGCGAATGTTCCCCAGACGGACGGCACATTTTTCCGCGTCCCCAAGGTGATCGAGCGTTAATCGCATGGTGGCCGATCTCAACCTCGATGTCCTCACTGTCGGCTCTGCACGGGCGGCAGTGCAGGAGCGTCAGACCACAGCCACAGCACTCGTTGAGAACCTTTACGAGAAGATCGACGCGCAGGATCGCCAACCTGGACAGATCAACGCATATTTGAATCTCACCCGCGATCGCGCTTTAAAGCAAGCCAAACGAATGGATGCCATCGTAGATCGCGGCGATCCACTGCCGCCGCTTGGGGGAGTGCCGATTGCCATCAAGGATGTGATGGTCATGCAGGGCGTTCGAACTACTGCTGGTTCCAAAATTCTTGGCAACTACGTTCCGCCTTATGATTGCACGGCAGTATCGCGGCTGGAACAGGCTGGTGCGATCATTTTGGGAAAACTCAATTGTGATGAGTTCGCTATGGGATCGTCGAACGAAAATTCAGCCTGGGGACCAGTACGCAATCCACGAGACCTCAGCCGGGTGCCCGGAGGTTCCAGTGGAGGCTCTGCTGCCAGCGTTGCTGCCGGTACCGCGGTGGCCGCCCTGGGATCCGATACCGGCGGTTCCATTCGTCAGCCTGGAGCTTTCTGCGGAGTGGTTGGCCTCATGCCCACTTACGGAAGAGTCTCGCGCTATGGGCTGATTGCTTTTGCGTCATCACTAGACCACATCGGTCCGCTAACCAAGTCGGCGAAGGATGCCGGAATTATTCTCCGTCACATGGCTGGTCGCGACCCGATGGATAGCACTTGTGTCGATCTCCCGGTTCCCGATTATGAACAGGAGATTCGCAAGCCAGTCCGTGGTCTTCGCGTCGGTGTTCCAAAAGAATACTTTCCGAATGAGATGGACTCTGAAGTTCGCTCCGCCGTGGAATCTGGACTCAAGCTCTTGACCGAAGCAGGCTGCGAGATCAAGCCGATTTCACTGCCGCACACCCAATACGCGATTCCTACTTACTACGTCATAGCCACGGCAGAGGCTTCTTCGAATTTGGCTCGTTACGATGGAGTGCGATATGGATATCGCTCTCCGCAGGCAAAGACGCTGTCCGAGATGTATCGTCGCAGTCGCGACGAAGGCTTCGGGCCGGAAGTAAAGCGCCGCATCATGTTGGGAACTTATACTTTGAGTGCCGGCTACTACGACGCCTATTATCTCAAAGCACAAAAGGTTCGGACGCTCATAGCACAGGACTTTTTCGCAGCATTCAAGGAAGTCGACGGAATCGTAACACCTACGACTCCCACTCCGGCTTTCAAGATCGGAGAAAAGTCCGACGATCCTTTGGCGATGTATCTGGCGGACATTTTCACCGTAACTGCCTCCCTCGCTGGAATTCCCGGAATCTCGGTTCCGTGCGGAAACTCCAAGGACGGATTGCCGATTGGCATGCAGATCCTCGGGCGGCATTTTGAAGAGGGAACAATCCTTCGGCTGGCTCATGCGTTCGAGCACGCGCGTGCCTCGGCGACCCGATGAGTTGGCTTTGCGATATAGCGAATAGCATCAATTCGACTTCTGGAACATCTTATGTCGAGGAGCTAACGATGGCCGAAAAGATAAAAAAGTCAGATGCTGAGTGGCAATCTCAGCTTGCGGATGAGCAATACCACGTGACCAGGCAACGCGGGACAGAGCGGGCATTCACAGGAAAGTACTACAAGAGCAAGGATCCCGGGATCTACACATGCGTGTGTTGCGGGCAAGAATTGTTCAGCTCAGATACCAAGTACGATTCGGGAACTGGCTGGCCCAGCTTTTACGCACCGCTCTCGGAGAAAAGCGTGACCACGCATGAAGAGAATGCCTATGGAATGCGCCGGACCGAAGTTATCTGCAGCCGCTGCGACGCGCATCTTGGTCATGTTTTTCCCGATGGACCGCGTCCGACTGGGCTTCGCTATTGCATGAATTCGGCTGCGCTGAATTTGAAGTCGAAGGAATGATTTACGCGCTGGCGGCTGCCGATCTGGTGTGAAGGAAGTCTGTAAGCTTGGCGCGAATGCCAGGGAGAAGGTCGATAAACTCAACGCCCATGTTGTCGGGATTGACGCGACGCACTATGGCGCGAAATTGTACCCATTCTGCTCCAAAGTTGCAGTGCAAGTCGATTGCGCTGCCAACTTCATGGTCCGCTCTTGTGCAGAAGCTCATCCCACCTTCGCTAGCCTCAATGGCCGCGCCGGTCACAAGCTGATCTCCGAGTCCGCAACAAACTTCAAAGCGTTTGGGAATCCGCTGAAAGATGCGGTTCTCCAGCGGCTCTTTCACGCCATAAATATGGACAGCTCCGCCTTTGCCTCTGATTTGCGCAAAGCCGAAGTCTACGCATGGGATCTTGTCCTTGATGTCTTCGTAGACTTGGTCGTTAATCAGGATCTTGTGTTCATAGTTTTTGGTGAGACCTTCAAGGCGAGAAGCGAGGTTCACAGTGTCGCCGATCACGGTGTAGTCCATGCGCTGCTCGGAACCAATATTACCTGTAATGGCCTCGCCTTTCGTAATGCCAATCCCAGTTTGGATCGGCTGCAGTCCTCGTGCGACACGCTGGCGGTTATAGCGCGCCAGGATTCTGCGCATTTCGAGCGCGGCCATCACGGCACGCTCAGCACCATTTTCGCGGGCGACGGGTGCGCCGAAGACGGCCATCATCGAGTCACCCATGAACTTGTCGAGCATGCCTTCGTAGCGGAAGACAGCCTCCATCATTCGCGTGAAGTAGTCGTTAAGCAAGCCAACGATTTCTTCCGCCGTGGATTCCTCCGAGATGCTGCTGAAATCCCGGATGTCGCAGAAGAGCACCGCCACGGTTTGACGATCGCCACCGAGTTTGAGTCTCTGGCGATCAGCAAGCACTCGCTCCGCTACCTCGCGTGTAACATGGCGGCGCAGAGTGCTCATCAGCCGCTGTTCCTGTGTGATGTCGTCGGCAACAACGACTAGTCCGAAGCTCTTGCCAGAAGGATCGTGCAGCGGCAGGACCTGAAAATTCACGTTCACGGCGTCATTGTCCTGGCGGAGAAAATGTGCGTGATATGCCTTATATTCGGATTCCGCGGCTTGCAGCACGCGATCGATGCCATGGGTCAGCTCAGGATTTTGGGTGGCATTGAAGAACTCGTCATGCATCTTACCGGTTTCAGAGGAACCGAAGATGTTTTCGGCAGCTCTGTTGACGAAAATCACTCGCCCGTCTGGACCGAGCGTTACAACTCCAGTGGCAATCGATCCCAGGATGCTTGAGTTGTAGTTCTGCATGAAAAGAACTTGTTCATACAGACGAGAGTTTTCGAGTGAGATCGAAATCTGCGAACCCAATGCGTTGAGCAGACGCTCGTCTTCTTCGGTAAAGATGCCGTTGAGCTTGTTGAGCACCTGCATGACCCCCATCACTTCACCGGCGTCGTTGCGCAGAGGCATGCAAAGCATGCTGCGAGTACGGAATCCGGAACGCTTGTCGATCTCCGGATTGAACCGCGTATCGGCATAAGCGTCTTCGATGTTGATGGTTTCACCGGTCATGGCAACATGCCCTGCGATGCCGATACCGATAGGTACCCGGATCTCCATCGACTCCATGCCTTGTGCGACCTTCGACCACAGATCTCCCGTCTTGGGATCAAGCAGGAAGAGGCTGGCGCGCTCCGCGTTCATCACCTCAGAAGTGCTGTTTACGATCTTCTTCAGTAACTCGTCGATATGCAGCTCCGAGGCGACCGATTTCATCACTTTGAGAAGTGTCTCGGAAACTTCCATCCGCTTCCTGATCTCGTCGTTCAGCATCGCGTTCTTGGCTGCAATGGCGGCCTGCGCCGCGAATGCCTGGAGCAGTTGCTCATCGTCTGCGGTAAAGGCACCGGTGTGCTTATTGAGGAGCTGAAAGACTCCGATGATCCGGTCGGTGGCGTCCTTCATAGGCATGCAAAGAATGCTTCGTGTCGTGTAGCCGGTACGTTTGTCAATTTCGCGATTAAAGCGAGGATCGGCGTATGCGTTTGGAATGTTGATGATCTCGCCAGTAAGTGCTACGTGTCCGGCGATGCCTGCGCCCAGCGGAATCCTGATCTCAGTGATTCCTGCGCCCTGAGCCACCTTTGACCAGATCTGCTTCTTGTTGCGATCGACCACAAACAAAGTCGAGCGCTCCGCTCCCAATACGGAAGAAGCTCCCTTCGTGATGGTTTGCAGAAGCTTGTCCAGGTTATGGTCGGAAATTGCCGCCATGATTTCCAACAGAACAGGGAACAGGCGTTCGTTGGCACTTCCCGGCGTAGGGATAGGTGTTTGAACTGGAGTCATTGCGGAGCCGAGCCGGAGGAGAGCGGGATGGATTATCCATTAAGTGACTGTGAAAAGCAACGATCAACGAATCGACGCTAAGGCGCCAACCCAGAATAACTTGCACGGTCTGCAGGGTTGCCGGAATCAATTTGTTTGCCGCAGGCATCTCATTAGTTCGTCCGAGATGGCCACAGCAAGTCAGTCTTTAGAGGGCGGAGCGACACGAGCTTGGAATGAGGTAAATCCATGGTTAGTCGCGATCGCCGTAATGACCAGCACCTTTATGGAGGTGCTGGACACCACAGTCGTCAATGTCTCACTTCCGCACATCGCCGGCAGCCTTTCCGCAACTACTGATGAGGCCACGTGGGCGCTGACTTCTTACCTGGTTGCCAACGCCATCATCCTTCCGATGACGGGGTGGCTGGCTAACTTCTTCGGACGGAAGCGGCTGCTGTTGTTCTCGGTCATTGGATTCACTGCTTCCTCCTTCTTATGCGGACTCGCGCCAACGCTTCCCCTGCTCATCCTCTTTCGCTGCATTCAAGGCGCTTGTGGTGGCGGACTGCAGCCGCTCTCGCAGGCCATTCTCATGGAGGTCTTTCCCCCACAAGATCGAGGCAAGGCAATGGGCTTCTGGGGACTTGGCATCGTGGTCGCGCCGATGCTCGGTCCCGTTTTGGGAGGATGGCTTACCGACAGTTACAGTTGGCGCTGGGTTTTCTATATCAATGTTCCGATCGGTATCCTTGCGGTTTTTCTGACCAGCATCTTTGTTTTTGATCCCCACTACATCAAGCGCTCAACGGCGAAGATCGACTTCTGGGGTATGGGATATTTGGCGATTGGCATCGCATGCCTGCAGATCATGCTTGACAAGGGCCAGGAGGACGACTGGTTCAGCTCCAACTTGATCCGCACCTTGTGTGTATTCGCGGTTATTGGGCTTGGCGCGTTCATCATCCGCGAACTCACGACCGACCATCCCATAGTGGATTTGTCGGTGTTCAAGATTCGCACCTATGCCACGGGCGTGTTCCTGATGACCGTTCTGGGATTTGTGCTCTACGGTAGCACGGTTTTGATTCCCCTGCTGTTGCAAACGCTGCTCGGATATCCCGCGCTGCAAGCCGGCATTGCCATGTTGCCGCGCGGGCTGGGATCATTCGTCGCCATGCCCGCGGTCGGCGCGCTTCTGTCCAAAGTAAAGGCGCATTATCTTCTCGTTTGCGGAATGCTGCTCGGGGCATTTGCGATGTGGAGGCTCTCACATCTCACGCTGGATGTTGGTTATTGGAATTTCTTCGCGGCGCTGATCTGGCAGGGAGTCGGAATGGGACTCATCTTCATTCCGCTCACTACGATCACCAACGATCCAATCCCCATTGAGCGCATGGGGAACGCGACCAGCATCTTCAATCTCATGCGGAACATCGGCGCCAGCATTGGAATCTCAATGGTTCAGACAATACAGATTCGCCATACGCAGATACACGTGAACACCCTCACAGCGAATGTAACGCCGACGAACCTGCAAGCACAGGGTCTGGTGAATGGAATGAAGAGCATGATGGTAACGCAGGCAGGTGCTGATCCCGCAACCGCTCAGCGGATGGCGAATGGCATGGTCGAGAACATCATCCGCCAGCAAGCGGCGCTCATGTCGTTCAATGACGTCTTCTGGCTGCTCGCCGTAATGTTTTTGGCGATGCTTCCCTTCGTTCTGCTGATGAGGCCGCCACGCAAGAAGGCTGGAGCCGCGATGATGCATTGAGTAAGCTGCCAGAGACGCAGGATGCTGCGTCTCTAGCAATGCTAACGAACACTGCCCGTGAACTTACCAGCGCGGACCGCGGCCGCCGCGATCGCGATCTCCACCGCGATTGCCTCCTCGACCACCACCGCTGCCCGGCCGCCCTCCGCGTCCTCCGGCATCGCCGCGCTCGGTCCGCGGACGAGCCTCGTTCACTGTGATTGCGCGTCCGCCAAGATCGGCGCCGTTCAGTGCTGCGATTGCGGCATTGGCTTGGGTAGCATCGGCCATTTCGACAAAGCCGAACCCACGCAAACGTCCACTGAATTGATCGCGAATCAGGTTCACTTCGCCAACCGTTCCGTACTTGCCAAAAGCCTGTCTTAAGTCGTCTTCACTGGTACTAAAGGGAAGGTTTCCCACGTAGATATTCAAGCGCGCGTACGTCCTTTCGGGAATGTGACTAGCAATGGAGCCCTATTACAAACCAAACCCAGGCGGGAGCGGCACTCGAAGCAGGTGTTTCTGTCGGCGGCAGCGGCGTAAGAGCTTGGACGCTCTAACTGTACTCCTGTTCGGCAGCCGTGTCACTTCCACAATAATCTCAATTTGGCGCGGCAGGAGAATCACACCGCTCTCTGTTTATTGCCGATTCTGGATTTAGAATTAGCAAGAATGGCTGTGCACGGTACGCATCCGGTCTTCGCGCCTCCAGTTCCTGCGTTGGGTCGAGTGTTGTGTCCGCTTGGATTCGTACACGGCTATCGTTGCACGGCATGTTCGTGGGCCATGCTGTTTCCGGACTGCCACGTTTCCTGGGCCGTGCCTTTCTGCTACCAGCTTCAGGCGAAATCTGCCTTTAAAAACCACATTTGCGAGGTATATTCCGGCTTGAAATCTGATCCGGATTGCGGTCTCTGTCGGCAGGGTTAGTTTTCGCCAAGCTCGTCCGTCGCTTCCAGCCTCGAATTTTGCCGATCTCATGATGTAAAGGACTTGCGCCCTGAGATCTCATCCGATTTCATTGAGACATCACATCGTTTTGCGCGAGATATCCCATGCGGTCATCTGATCTCGATGAGGGATCTCATCGTATCTCATATTCTCTGTTCCGGAATTTCCCATTTCGGAACAATTTGCTGAGCCCCTGTCTCAGTTAGTACGACGAAGTTGGTATGGAAATCAACAAAAAGAACGAAACCCGCCAGACATTCGGTCCGGACGGGTTCGCGACGCAAACGGGTTGGCGATCTACTGTGCAATGAGTTCATGCTGCGGAAATCTCCGTGTGCGCCTGCTCTACGACAGGTCGGTCGTCTCTAAAGATGCGTTCTCGCAAATCGTCGTATAAGTCCAACTCAGCCAGCGTGCAGATGCCTCGTCGCACTCCGCATGCAAGATTGCGCAGGATGCCGCCACAATTTTCCCGGTACAAAACGGTTATGCGCCTTTTTCTCATGAATCCTCCTATATCGCGTTGCGGAACGCTTATGCAGCGTGCAACCGCCATACCAAGGCAACTCTTTTGTTTTCACGGCATATGTGCCTGTGAGCTGCAGAATGCAGCAAATTATTCCTCTCTCCCGGAAAAAACGCGCTCTTAGAACCCCTGGCAACTCTGTCACTGTCGATGACATCTCACAAACTGCGCACTCGTCTTACAAGCCGGAGGTGTGTGCTTCGGCAGATTAAGGCTCCTCGAAACGGCGCCCGAGTTGCGTGATGGCACGAAACGTAATTCCAATCCATACAGGAACTTGGAAGACCGGCACCATGGTGCCAAAGAGCGGAATCTACGCTGTTCAGCACTCTGAGCACCGTCTTCCTCGTGAAGTCACGCTCATACAGGGCCAGCAGTTTCCCCGCTGCGAAGCCTGCGAGTCTGCCGTTTTCTTTCGAATGCGCCGGCGATTGAGCGCTGCCGGCACTGGGACTCAATTCCACGTTTCTCTCTACCAGCTCCCCGTAATCGGTGAGTCAAAGCGCGCCGGCTGATCTTCCCCACAAGAAGTTACAAGTCGGTCGAGTTTTCCACAGGGATCGACATAGTCCGTGACAACCAGAGCTCATGGATCCAGCATCTCAGCAACAACCCCCACGTGTGCTCTCCCAGATCCCGCCTGGGACGAAAGGGCTAAAGCAAGCGGAACTAACTCTATTACCGAGGCTTAAATCAGACAGAGGAGTTACAAGTCAGGTTATGGCAGACATTTTGTGCATCGGCACTGACGAGATATCGATGCAAGGCAAGCAATCCGTCCTGGAGAAGGCAGGGCACACAGTCAGCATTGCTAAAGACGTTCGGCAGGTACTTGCGGCCTGCTCGGGCATCCAGTTTGACGTCATACTCATTGGGCAAGCCCTGCCGGGGAAAGAAAAATTGCGCGTCCGCGAATTGCTCAGCAATCACTGTGGCGGTGCAAAGATCGTCGAACAGCATGCGGCAGGACCAGAGCTACCCGCCGCCGATGCTCACATTCCTGCCGGGCAATCGAACGAGGATCTGATCGCGACTATTGAACGTTTGGTACCACAGCGTCCTTCAGCTTGAAGTTCTCGTCTGTGAACTTTTTTGGCCTTGGTAATGCGAGCGCTTGTGCAATAACGGTTCGCGAAACTCAGCAATTTTCTTATAGCGACCAACTTCGCGAAGTGTCGCAGCATCCATGAGTCTCGAACCCGTGACCCGCGTGAAGAACAAGGTTGTCATTTGGCGTCCCTTCCCCTCTCCTGTACAGCGAGATCGAGTTCTTCCATCGTTACTCTCGTTCCCGAGCGTCCTCAGGCCTCCAAGGCAAAATTCAGAGAGAGAGAACGACGAGGCACTCGTCAACCGGTGGGTGAAATTGGCCGACGCACTGAACGCGAAAAAGAAGATTAATAAGAAGAAATCAGCTGCCTGAGGTCACGTTACCGTAAAAAGATCGAGACGCAGCCTATGCTGTATCTCTAGCAAATGGTGTCAGCTGGATCTCTGCAATATCCGCATCCCATATATTTCCTGGCAGCCAAAGAAACAGACAGGAATAAACGAATGTGCTGATCAGCGTCTGGCGGTACTAAGGAATGGCAGCTACATAGCATTCCACTAGACTTTGCCGGGTGCGCGGATAGACATTCCACCCAAGCCATACCCGAAGTTAATGATCAGGAAAAACGAAAGCGACGATGCCATACATGCTCCCAGCAGCAGCCCCCAACTTCTTCTATCGCGACGCACTTGGCCAATGAGCGCAATCGAAGCGAAGGCGATCATCTGCGCGATTTCCAGCCAGCCGATGTTCCGGTGGTAGATCACGTTTGTGAGGACCATGCCACTTATTCCCAGGAGTATCACTGGAAACCAGATCAGATCACCCTTGCGCAAGTGAGCGTCTCCAAGAGAAGAGCTCCGTATACCGGCGAGAAGTTGTGGATATGCGCCACAGCGGCACAGAACCGCGATTACGATTAGCCAGTAAGCCATTGCAATCCCCTTGATCTCAGAAGTGCACCCGCACCCCAGCGCGATATCCAATTCTCAGAGCCGGAAAGCCCAGAGACTCCATATAGGTTCGATCCAGCAGGTTTTCGATTGATCCCACAAAAGAAAGTTGTTTTGAGACTTGATACGACCCTGCGGCATTCCAGTTGGTATAAGGAGAGTTGCTCGTCAGCGGCGGAAATAGCGCTTCAAAATCGCTGTCGGCACGCCGGCCAACATATACCAGATTGGAACTTAACCTCGTTTTACGCCATTCGTACGCGGCTGAGAACGTTGCTGAGTGCTTTGGGCGACGTAGCAGAGGCTTGCCCACACCCAGAATCGGATCTGTTGGCGTAGAGCTCTTCTCAACCCTTGTACTCAAGTACGTATATTCAGCCGTGATGTGGACTCGGATGAGAGGTACAGCCTGGGCGAGAAACTCCACGCCTCGCGCATGAGTCGCATTGATGTTCAGAAATGTTCCGGTGAAGGGAACGAAGGTCAGCGTCTGGAAGGCGATCAAGTCGCGAAAGTTGTTATCGAACCAGTTCACCTCGATCTTGGCGCGATCAGCCATAAGGCGCTGTTCGACGCCAGCTTCGAAGGCTCGTGACCTTTCGGGTCGGAGATCAGGATTGCCGAGGAACGCCGGATCCTGACTGAACGATTGGGTAAAGCTCGGCTCTTTGATGCCTAATCCGAAATTGAATTTCAGTTTGGTTGCGCCCAGCGTGCCTCCACCTTGCCGCAGCAGCAACGCGGCGGAGCTGCGCGGAACAACTGTCCGACCGAAGCTACCGTTATCCTCAACGCGAAGCCCATTCGAGAGAGACAGCCGCCCCAGAGCAGCCTGATACTGAAAGGTGCCGTCGAAGTTATCGCGCCGAGCCCGATTTGGAACTCCTCCATTCAATCGATCGAAGAGAAACCCCGATTCGCGTTCCCAATCAAACGCGAATGTGAAGATGTGCTCTCCCCAATGCCGATCGCCTGCACCGAGCGTCACGTCGCTCTGGTAACCGAAATGATGCCGCCGCGTGTCATTCAGGAAGTCAGTCGGGAAATCGAAGAATTCGAATGGCGCAGTGCTGCCGCCGAACGACGGCGTAAACGGCGGATCGAGGACGATATCCCGCGAGACTTGCCGCGAGCGTTCAAAAGCGTAGGTGATCCGCTGATCCAGGATATGCGATGTCTGGTCGGAGAAGCTGACTCCTGTATATCCATCCGCACGACGAAAGAAGGCGTCGGAGTCCGGCCGCCCGAATGCAGTCTGGCCCGGCGTGCCCGCTCGGGAAGAGTTTCCGCGCGAGATCCACCGCAATCGCGACCTGCTTCCCAAAACGAAACCAAGATTGAAGCCGCCGCTGGAATTGCGAAAATCATCATTAACGCCCTGGTTGTCGGTGTTAAGCCGCGAATAGAAGCCCGAGTAGTCGAGGCTTTCAAATGCTCCTCTCACATCGACACCGCCTTGCACCGTGTTGTATTTACCGGCCTGGAAGTCCAGGTCCACTTCGGGACGACGTTGTTCCGGCGAACCATGCTCAGTGAAGACTTGCACAACGCCAGTCATGGCATCGGAGCCGAACAACGCAGATTGCGGACCACGCACGATTTCAACGTGATCAACTCCACTTGCGGAAAAATCGTTGAAGTTATAGAACCCGCCCGGTTCGTTCAGCGGTATTCCATCGAGCAGGAGCTTCGTGTAGTTGCTCTCGCCTCCGCGCAGGAAAAGTGAGGTTGTCGCTCCGTACGCGCCGCTGCGGTTTACGATCGCGCCGGGAACCGACTGCAGGAGATCGCTAAGCGCCGGCGGCTGCCGTTGCAGGATCTCCTCATGCGTGATGGTCGTGCTGGTGCTGCCAAGCTGGATCTCAGGCGTGCCGGTGCGATTGGCTGTCACAACAATTTGTTCTCGTACTGGAGCAACCGCGAGTTGGATTTCGCGCATGTCGAGAGGCGTGTGCACTTGTCGTGTTTGGAATCCAGTGAGTTGAACTTCGACAACGCAACTTGCCGGGCATTCCTGCGAAAAAGAGAAACGCCCCTGCTGGTCGGTGAGAACGCGGGCGATCTCTGAGCCGTCGGCTGAGAGCAATCGGACCGTGGCTCGCGGAATGGTGGCGTGATCGGGATCAACAACTTGTCCCGAGAGTTGGTTCGAGACTTGAGCCGCAAGCGAAGCGCTCAAGACACAGATACAGATCGCCCAATGGGCGAGAGAAAACTTTGGCATTGCTCCTCCTGTCCCGCGACGGGGAGTGATGAAATGTTGGAAGAGGAGCTTTCGGAGAAAGAACTTGAAGACGAATTCACCGAGCTGTCAGATTAGGACGCGCCCGGGAGCCGGTTTTCATTGTTCACCTTCCCGCGAAGGTTCACTCGTCCGGCTTCTGGCAGGTCTCCTGACTCTCGCTTCGTCGGACTAGCCGCCTTCCCAATCCCCGTGCGTGGGGATCAGTGGCATGTTGACTAGCCCTCAGCGATCACAGTGGCGGGGCCGCGCCGGATTCTCACCGGCTTCCCTATTGAGCTTGGAACAAAAAGCACCAGAAGCAAACTGCTCATCTTGATTACGCTTTGGGCGGGCTGAATGTCAAGTGTGCCCTCCCCAGCGAACGCGAGAGAGTCCCAGCGCGGATTGAAATCAATGTTGAGAGATTTCCAATCGAACTGTCATCTGTGATGCTGCTTATTGTGAAACGAATTCGAGCGCAAAAAGCGCGCGAGAGATGACAGTTGTAATTAGCGGTTGCTTAGATGCGAGCAGAAGGAATCGCGAATGATTCCTGATCCGGAAATGACCTCTCACTCACTTCACCGACACCGAAGCCAACTTCGAGTCAAAAATCATCTCAACTGGCACGTTCGTCTCCTGTGAAGAAGGAGTGTACTTCCATTTTTTCAGGGCACTGCTGGCGACTTCGGCCAGGACGGGATTCCCTCCCTCAACGGTGGTTTTCCTCACCGTGCCATCTGTGGCGACGAGCGCGTTCAACTTGACAGTCCCGCCAATCTTCAGCTTCTTCAAAATCGCAGGATATTCAGGCAGCGTCTGTTTCACTGCCTGACGTTCCGCCAGTTCGGCGATCGCCGCACAACCAAGCGCTATCATCAATGCGAGGACTTGAACTCCCTTTCTCATAACTCACTCTCGTCCGTTCGAATTTGATGTGGTCGCATCAATTTGCCGTCTCGCGGACGCAGCCTTCCATGTTCTATGCCGCTAAGAGTAGGGCCATAGTGATAATGGGTCAATGTACGTGAGTAATCGCGAGTTTGAGCATTGGTAATCGCGCTGAAGTGTTTGAGAACGAAAGAAATAGCGGGATGAGCCAGTGCAGCATCCCGCTTGTTCTCCAACTCGGATCGAGGCTAATCCGCGTATTTGACGGAGCAGCCATACGGACGAGTGCTCGCTACTGCCACCGGCTGTCCAGCCCTGGCCTCCTGCAATGCCTCGGAGACGTAATTCTTTGCTCCATTAATGTCACCGGGATCGCTCGTCGATTTGTCGTCGATCGCGCCGTTATAAATCAACTGCCCCTGAGGATTGATGATGAACATGTGCGGCGTAGTTTTCGCACTGTAGAGATGCCCAATTTCCCCTTTTGGATCGAGCAGCGCAGCGGTAGGAACTGCGTGCATCTTTTGCAGGTACTCGTTCTCCTGCTCCGGCGTAACATAGCCTTGGGCGCCCGGAGCAGACGAGATCACCGTGAACCAGATCACACCCTTGTCGGTCCATTCTTTTTGCAGCCGCTGCATGTTGCCGCTCTCGTAATGCTTCTTAGTGAAAGGACATCCATTGTTGTGCCATTCGAGAACCACAAACTTACCTTTGTAATCGGATAGCTTGTGTGTTTGTCCGTGGCTGTCAGTGCCAGTGAAGTCCGGCGCTTGATCGCCAACTTTCGCTGCGAACACCGTCATGGCGAACAGCGCCAGAGCAAGAAAGATTGAGGTGCGAATTTGCTTCATAGGATTCACTCCCTAGCTGTGCTTAGGAACGGAGGCATTGTGAGAATTTTTCTTTTTCGGAACGACCGCTACGTCCACATTGTAGGCCCCGATTGAGGTAATTAGCAGCCCGCGCAAACGCGAGATAGATGTGTCGAGCTGCTCTGATTTCTTGAGCTTGATTTGCCATGCAGGGCCTGAGCCGGAGATCATCGGCCTGGCTGAGTTGTCCATTACCTGAGCATCACTCGGGATAAAGTCCAGCAGCTCTCCCATCCCAGCACTCTTCCCACCAACAGTAATGAGCAAAGCGTCAGGGCGAAGATCTGCTGTCACGTGCGCTTGAGCCGGCAATGGCTGCGGTAAGTGAGCTTTAGCGGTGCGAATGAGCTCAGCATGAGGAGATGACGTCCCATTTTGTCCTGCAGCCAAAGTCAAAGAGACTTGGTCTTTTCCGGGCATGCAGACTTCGCGGCAGACCAGGTATCTCACATCAGCCCCGATATCGATTTTGTTAGACGTGGCTCCTGCGGGTACGGTGAGCTTTGATAGCAGCACAACATCGTTTTCATAACCGTAATCAGTGAGTCCGTGATCCGCGATCCGACGCGGCGCTGGAAACTGCAGCTCGCCCGCTTGAAAACCGCCCGGCAAGTGCCACGTAACCTTCGGCGGTTCCCCAGAATCGCCTGGATTCGACCAATAAATGTGCCAACCAGGGTCAAGTTGGAAGCGCAATCCGATCCATTGTGAGCGACCGGAAGCCACGAATAGCTGTTCGGAGACGAGCGAAAGATGCGCGTGTTGTGCCTTAACAGCCTGCGGAAACACGCTCGAAAAGCCGCAAAAGACCAGTAATACTCCCGCAAGTGTGCGCGGGATCGTCCTCAGAGTGCCTGAGTTCATGACGAATCGACGCTCAAATTGTAGCGAAAGTTAGCGGGAAAGGTGCGCAAAAGCCGCTTTTCGCTGGGTGGAAACCACTCCGTGATCCGCCAACACCCAATCTTCAGGGTTCAATTCACCGTAATCCTTGCCTTCACCGAGAGCCAATATTACCGAGCAGAGTAACGCTCCGTTCGGACTATCCTCGATCGATCCACGGTTGATTAATCAATTCGCATTTAGGCCGCCCAGGTTCTCGGCTTTCGGTCCCAGCGATGTTTTCGGAGCTTCTGCATTAGATCCGCTGGAAGCTGGCCCCTGTCGCTGTAGGCAAGATTTTGCTTAACGTGCTCAGGGTTACGCATGCCTGGAATGGTCGTACTTACGTCTGCATTCGAAAGAATGAAGCGAAATGCCATTTCGGGAAGAGTCATTCCGGGTGGGAGGATACTCTTGAGTTTCCCAACCCGTTCGATCGTTGGGGGCAAGTTGTCAGGACCGAAGTAGTTTGAGCGCCAATCGTCAGAAGGAAATCGTGAATCTAACGTAAGATTGCCGCCAAGACTGCCTTCGTCGAGAGGAACGCGGGCGATCACGCCGATGTTCATCTCGCGGCACGCGGGAAAGAGTTCATCCTCCGGGGCCTGGTCGAAGATGTTGTAGATCACCTGCACGGAATCCACGAGCCCGGTGCGCATCGCCTTTAGACCGTTTTCCGGCTGCCAGCGGTTCAGGCTAAGTCCAAATGTTTGGATCAGCTTCTTGCTCTTGAGTTCTTCGACAGTGGAGCGGAACTCGAGCTCATCGGTCCAACTGTCGTCCCAGACATGGAACTGAAGCAGGTCGATGTCGTCGACTCCGAGCGCACGGCGGACCTTCTCTACATACCGCATCACGTGATCGCGCGGGAATACCTCTGCGTATTTGTATTCGGGCGCAGCGGGCCACTTGCGGTTCTTGGGCGGTATCTTCGACGAAACGTACAGGCGCTTACCGTGATTCTGCTGTGCGATCTGGCCGATCAACTTGTCGCTATGACCTTGACCGTACGCCCATGCCGTGTCGAAGAAGTTGCAGCCAAGTTCGACGGAGAGTTGAAGCGACTCGAGGGACTGTTGATCCTGCGAGCCCGTCCAGCCACTCATCCCCCACAGCCCGTGACCGATTTCACTTACATTGAATCCGGTGCGACCCAGCTTGCGGAATTTCATCTGCTATCTCAAATCTCCTGGAGAGCATAGTAGCGATACAAGATCATGATGACCAGCGGGATGAAAATGTGAAGATCAGTTCGGGACAAGAGCTCAAAATCAGCAGGCGGTTTCCCTATACGTCGGCAACAACAACAGGGAGAAACACGAAGATAGTGCTCACTTCCGCCGATAAACGCGCACGTAGTCAACCAACATCCTCTGGGGAAATTGCGTGGTGTCGTCAGGATTGCCCGGCCAATAACCACCGACCGCGAGGTTTAGCAGGATGAAGAACGGATGGTCATACACCCACTCCGCGCCTTGCGGAAGATCAGACGGTCGGCGTGTCGCATAGAGCTGGCCATCGACGTAGAAGCGGATCTCCTGTGGTTCCCACTCAACCGCAAAGATGTGGAAGGCGTCGCTGAAACGTCGATTCTTCGGCAGCGTGAATAGAGAGCCAATGCCGTGCTCACCGGAGTATCCAGGGCCGTGAATGGTTCCGTGTGCGATGGAAGGTTCGCTGCCGAGGTTTTCAACGATGTCAATCTCTCCGCACGCCGGCCACTTGATGGTGGAAATGTCGTCGCCGAGCAGCCAGAACGCCGGCCAGATACCTTTTCCTTGTGGCATGCGGATACGCGCCTCGAAGCGCCCATAGGCCTGGGAGAACTTGCGTTGCGTCTTGAGTCGCGCCGAAGTGTAGTTTCGCGTGACACCGTCGTGACCATTGTAAACCTGGCGGATCGACTCAATGACCAGCGCTCCGTGCTCCTGGCGAGCATTGCGAGTGCTGGTTGTGTAGTACTCCAGTTCCTGGTTGCCCCAGCCATTCCCACCGGTTTCTGCATTCCATTTTTGGGAATCGACCGGCGTGCCGTCAGGTCCGCTGAATTCGTCGCTCCAGGTCAGAACCCATTTAGATGAGGATTGTTCTTCTGCGTAAACTCCTGTGAGAGTGACGAATGCAGTGATCAGGGCCAATATGAGGGAATGCAATTTCATACTGGGAACGTTATTGAAACGGATTGCCCTTGCGTTCTGCCGCAGCGAGAGACTAACACCAGTTTATAAACACTGCCACTGCACACTTGTTGGAGTTCCCGCCACGCAAGGGCACGCGGGAATGCCCGCTTGTGCCATGCCTTGACTATCTACAAGAAGTTGTAGATTATCTACACATGGGTAGGCCAAGCGACCTTGTACAGGGCACACTCGATCTGCTGATTCTGCGAACTCTTGCACTCGAGCCAAAGCACGGCTGGGCGATCGCCAAGCGCATTGAGCAGATCTCCGGAGAGGTGCTGCAGGTGCAACAAGGATCTCTTTATCCCGCATTACACCGGCTCGAACAACAGGGTTGGATCAAAGCGGAATGGTCAGAAACGGAAACTGGACGTTCAGCAAAGTTTTATTCGCTCACTCGCGGCGGCCGCGAGCAACTCGAGAAAGAAAAGGCGAGTTGGGAACGGCTTTCTGCAGCCATCAATCTAGTACTGCGCAAAGCTTGAGGAATAGCGATATGCGTTGGTTCGATCAATTAAGACTGAGACTGCGCACCCTCTTCATGCGCGAGCGAGTTGAATCGGAACTGAATCGGGAATTTAAGTTCCATCTCGAACAGCAAATTGCAGAGAACCTGGCCGCCGGAATGACTGCGGACGAGGCACGCTACACAGCTCTGCGTCGCATCGGTGGAATCACGCAGCTTCAGGAGCGCTGTCGCGAAGAACGCGGTCTGCACTGGGTTGAAACCACTCTGCGCGACACCCACTATGCGCTCCGTTTGCTGCGCAAGGCGCCGGCGTTCACGGCTGTGGCTGTGCTCTCGCTAGCGCTCGGCATTGGTGCGAATACCGCGATCTTCAGTCTGATCGATTCCATTCTGTTGAATTCGCTGCCGGTGAAGGATCCGCAACAATTGGTGTTTGTCCGCACGAATCGCGTTAAAGTCGGAAATTTCGAGGTTTCCCGCACAATTCTGAATCGCGACTTCCAGCAGATACAGGAGCGCGCTACCCAGATTGAAGGCATTGCCAGCGAAATGGCTGAAGAGCGGCTGAGTGTCGCGATCGGGGGCCATGCCGAACTGGCGCCGGGGGACTTCGTTTCCGGCGACTACTTTCGCGTCTTGGAGATGCAAGCCCAACTTGGCCGTACACTCGTTGCGGCTGACGACGCTCCCACAGGAAATAGTGGCGGTAGCGGTTGGGCAGCAATGATCAGTAATGGCTACTGGGAACGCCGCTTTGCTTATGATCCCGGAGTAATCGGGCAGCGCATTACGGTGAATACGGTTCCATTTGTGATCGTGGGCGTGATGCCCCGCAGCTTTGATGGATTGACGGTGGACCAGCCAATCGACGTTGTGATGCCGGCGATCACGTGGAAGCAGGTCGACGGCGGTTCCGTTTCGGGAGGTCTGCCGATGCCTGACGATCCCTCGGGCAGCACGATTATTGCTCGCGTCAGGAAAGGCGTCCCGCAGAGCAAGGCTGCCGCTCAGTTGACCGTGATCTTTAAAGACGCCGAGCTTGCACAGCAGGGGCTCACATCCGCAGTCAAAGAAGAGATTCAGAAGCGCTCGATTGAGTTCCAACCAGCCGCGCGTGGATCCAGTATGCTGCGCCGGCGGTTCTCCGACCCATTACTCGCGCTGATGGCGGTCGTCACCCTGGTGATGCTGATCGCCTGTGCAAACATCGCAAGTCTGTTGCTGGCGAAAGCCAGCGTGCGGCGAAGGGAGATCGCAATCCGTCTGAGCCTCGGCTCCTGCCGCAAACGCATCATTCGGCAACTTCTTACTG
Organism: Acidobacteriota bacterium; assembly: GCA_003225175.1. Classification (NCBI taxonomy): domain Bacteria; kingdom Pseudomonadati; phylum Acidobacteriota; species Acidobacteriota bacterium. The sequence goes on along the minus strand of QIBA01000044.1, from coordinate 45,749 downwards.
AGAGCTTCCTTCTCTCCATGCTCGGATGCGCTGTCGGTATATGGTTCGCAATTTTCGCGCGCGACATAACGCTTAAACTTGGCGCGGGTTCCAGTTTCCAGGTTTCGCCTAGCACTATGCATTGGGACTTCCGCTTGCTGTTCTTCGTCACGTCGGTCTGTATCCTCAATGCATTGCTCTTCGGTGTAATCCCTGCACTGCGCGCAACCAGCGTTGATCCTAATGAGGTTCTCAGGGGAACCCAGGCTGCCCACATGTCGGCACGACTTCCGTTTGGTCGTCTGCTTGTGACAGCTCAGCTGGCGGTCTCGCTCGCACTGGTCGCTGGAGCGGGCTTGTTCCTCGGAAGCCTGCGAAATCTTTATTCGGTCGACTTGGGATTCGATCAGGAGAATCTGGTCATGGCTACTCTTGATCCACATCTCGTTGGTTTCGATAATGCACGAACCAAAGCTGTGTACCAGCAAATGCTCGAGGACCTTAAGTCGTTGCCGTCGGTCACCTCTGTGAGCCTAATGAACAACCGGTTGTTCGCCGGCCGAGCTCATCTCACTGGAGCAAAGGTAGTTGGATATGTGCCGCAGCCGGGAGAAGACAGTTCTAATTCCTGGATTCTTACCTATGGAGTAGGCCCACATATCTTTGAAACTTTGCGAATGCCGGTAGTCAAAGGTCGTGATTTCGGCGAAGCTGACAATGTAAGTGCGCAGCCAGTCGCAATTATCAATGAAGCGATGGCCTCTCATTATCTACGCGGCAAAGATCCCATTGGCCAAAAGATCACATTCGGACCCGATGAAGAACCTGCGGAGATCGTAGGCGTCGCCCGCAATGCGCATTACTTCGATGTACAGGACGAAAAACAGGAGGCGATCTTTACTCCGCTATTGCAAGTCAAGACGAAAGACTTCGGTTCGGAAGAAACCGTGGTCATTCGTACCAATGGCAAGCCAGAGCAGGTCGCGAACGATCTTCGAGCTGTTGTTCGCCGAATCGATCCCAACCTTCCTGTGTTCGATGTCACTAGCATGGCTATGCAAGTGCAAAGCAATCTTTCGACACCCCGCCTCATGGCCACACTATCCAGTTTCTTCGGCCTCCTGGCGCTCACCCTTTCCGCGATTGGTCTTTACGGCTTGCTTGCGTACAGAGTAACGAAACGCACTGGCGAAATCGGCATCCGCATGGCGCTGGGCGCCGATCGGAGAAGCATTCTGGGATTGATCCTGGGCGAAACAAGTCAAATGGTACTGATCGGAATCGCAGCAGGTGTGGCGATTACGTGGTTCGCTTCGCGTCTGATCAAGACCATGATTTATGGGCTTACGACGCACGACGTTCGTGTGTTCATCCTCAGTGCGCTCCTTCTTCTCGTGGTTGCGATGTTCGCAGCATTTCTGCCCGCTCGCCGGGCCGTGAACGTCGATCCCATGGTGGCGCTGCGATACGAATAGCTTGTAGACGCGCTCACGTATTCATGACCTGATATTGTTGAAGGAAAGTGCGGAAGCGAATGGGATCCGGTGATCCTCCCGGTCTTCAAAACCGGCGCTTGTCAGGCTCGACCTGGCAGGGGTGTGTTCGACTCGCACACGCTTCCGCCAATTTCAACAACTTAGCTAGGCTTGCGTGCCGTTTTCGTGCCGTTGAGAGCTAAAGCCACTACTTTGCTATGAGCCGTGGACATTTCGTCCGTGACCACGTCCCCATACACGTTCATCGTTGTTCTGATGTCAATCTGAAGTCGGTCAATCAAGTGGGGGATGGTACACAAACTGCGCGAACTCCTCGTACGTTTACCTACGATTCGCTTTCGGAATTAATTACCGCCGCAAATGGAGAGTCCGGCACGATTTGTTACGGCATTTGGTCAAGCGCCACCTGCATTAATGGATATGACGCTGACGGCAACTTGTTGCACAAGACGGATGCACGCGGAATGACTGTGAACTATGGTTATGACGCGATCAATCGTCTGACGATCAAGACGTATTCAGATGGTTCTGCGAGCCGCGAGTTTTACTACGACGCGGCAAACCACGGTTATTCCGTTGGTCGCCTTACACATGCATCGAACGACGTGAATGATGCCTTTGATCCCTCCTACGACAAGATGGGAAGGATCATAGGTGAGACTTGGTGTATCCCCAGCGCGTGTGACTACACAACGCACATCACTGCGGAATACGATTTGGCCGGAAATATGAAGTCGCTCACGTATCCGAGTGGCCGGAAAGTCACCTTCCGTCATGACAACGGCGCAAATCGCCTCAGCCTTGTCAATTACGACAGTTATGGCAGCCTTGTCAATTACGACAGTTATGGCGGTTCGACAGTGAATTCTCCGTATTTCACAGCCACACTTTCTCCAAGCGCTTGGGCTTATTGGCCTGCTGGTTCCTTCCGTCTTGGAACGTATGGCAACGGTGTCCAAGAGACCGTGAGCTTTAACAATCGCTTGCAGGCGAGCGCGATCCTCCAAACGAACACAAATAACAGCCAAGTGTTATTCAACAAGAGCTACACGTATCCCGATGCGAGCCACGGAAACGGCAACAACGGTAATGTGATGAGCATTATCGATAACCTCACGAGCGCAAAGACCCAGTCTTTCAGCTACGATCAGCTCAATCGGATTCTTAATGGCTCTCAGAGTGACGGCGGATTCAACGTATCCTTGTCTTACGACCAATATGGGAATATGAATTCCTCTGGAACATGGGGCTTCCAGAATGCTTTTGACCAAAACAATCGTCTTTCAGGTTGGAATTATGACGCGGCGGGAAACCTCCAGTGGGACGGTGCGCACAGCTACGCTTATGACGCCGAGAGCCGGGTGAAGACTATAGACGGCGGCGGAGCGACCTACACGTACGGACCAGATGGAGAACGAGTCAGAAAAGACGTCGGTGGTTCGTTTACAGAATACCTTTACTTAAATGGGCAAGTGATAGCTGAAAAAAACGCGGTTGGATGGACCGACTACATTTTTGCGGATGGCAAGCTAATCGCCAAGAGCACGTCTTCGGCAATTGCGAGTAATCAGTACTATCACGCGGATCATCTTGAGAGCACGCGCCTAATGACTGACTCGGTAGGCAGTACCGTCTCTAATTGCATCTATGCTCCCTTCGGGCAGGAAGTTTCGTGCTCACCTAGCAATGCGTCGAATCACTACAAGTTTACGGGGAAGGAACGAGACACCGAGTCCAATCTGGATTACTTCGGAGCTAGATATTACGCTGCTTCAATGGGACGTTGGATGAGCCCGGACTGGAGTGAAGATCCAGACCCAATTCCTTACGCAGACTTGGAAGATCCGCAAACCCTAAATCTTTACACGTATGTTCGCAACAACCCTATAGGTCTAAATGATCTAGATGGACACCTAATGCTGAGGACTCCAAACGAATGCTATTACAAATGCAAGTGGGAGCACACTGATTACCTCCAGAAAGCAATGCTTTTTACGCAGTTGGTGATTGCAGTCGAATACCAGCTATTTTTCAGTAAGGATCGTAAGGCATCGACCCCTCCAGCTGTCCCCGCCGAGGACACGAAGTCTGCCTCGCCTCCGGCCAATTCTGGAAACAACCAAGACAAAAAAGGAGACAAGGAAAGCAAGGCAAAACAGGACGCCGAAAAAGCAAGAGACAGCAAAAAAGCCGACGAGCAGATCTCTGGTTCCGCAAAACGATCAAAGTCGTATCATTCAGAATACGGCGACAAGACTTTAGGAGAACTAAAAGAACTCGCGAAAGGTGGGGACAGAAAGGCAGCACAAATGAAGAAGCTGATAGAAAATGCAGAGCGATTGTCCCAAAAAAGGCCAAAGTGAATCAGAAGTTGAGAGACTCGATCAATGTCCTTATGCAGCAGAATGAGTATGCATCGGCCTTGGATGTGATCCGCAAAGCTGAGCTGTCAGGAGAGCCAACATCGGAACTGCTTGTCTGGGAAGCAAGACTCTTGCAGCTAGGAGACGAGGGAACCCCTGAGGAAGTCGAAGAAATTCTTAGACGTGCGATCAAGCTTGAACCTGGCTTTGTGGAGGCGCATGTGGAGCTAGGCTGGTTCCTGCTAAATGTTCAGGATTCTGCAAGTTTGGCCCAAGACGCGTTTCGGCAGGCGCTCAAACTCCAGGTCGAAACAAACTCAGAAATTGTGCTTGGATTACTGAAGTGTTCCCAGGAAATCTCACCTGACAGAGTTGGCTCGGATCTTCGGGACGAGTTGATCCAGTCCCTGGTCGATTCCAAAAGCATCAAAGAAGGTCTTGAAGATTAGACTCACGCCTGTCAGGTCATATGATAGGCGTAAGTTTTATGGAATCAAATGCGCAGCAGTTCTCGCAAAGCCAACATAGCCGCCAAATTTCGCAGTCTTAGCAATCGCCTGATTCCGGAGAATCTGCCCGTGCCGAATCAAATGATCGATGAGAAGCTTGCTTCGCAACCTCATAGGTCACCGAAGCGGAATCGTAGACGCGAAATTCAAAGACATGAGCCATTGCAAGGAAACAATCGGGCAGGAGTATGACATTCCTGACGGTCAACAGGAGATATACCGAAAGGTCGCTGAAGCGACTGGAATTGCGCTCATCAAAGCAGCAGATGAGGCACTTCAAGTGTGACAAGCCGGTATCTGACTCCGTGGCCTGAAGCCTACCAAATTACGTCATGTATCTCCGATTCGTCACAACGCGCATTGACGAGGACTCACACAAGCCGCAGGCAAATTTGTAAAGGTCGAAGGGCACATAGCCTTCGCGTTCCTCAACTAGGAAATTCTTCAGCCCTATCAGCAGGTTTCGCCATTGTTGTTGGTTATCACTTTCTTTGAGGTCTTCGAGAATCGTTGTTGAGGAGCAAATGTCGAAAACGACCACAGTCTTTCGTTCTCGGAGGAGGTCTTCTTTGGGATTGGTCATGGCGGTCGAGTAGGAGGATTTTACCCCTACCGTTCTTCCGGAGAACGGTGCGCTCTATCCGCGCTCCGTTTATCCGTTTAGGCATGATTCCTAAGGTTTCTGATGTCATCCGCTGACTTGCATTTGAAACTGCGTTCCACTTTTCCCGTGCTGTTTCCGTGCCGTTCACGCTGCCTTACATCTAAAACGGTGTATTTCATGCCATCTGCTGCGCTGTAAGTTGTTGAGTTAACGTTTATGCGCGGATTCGACTCGCACACGCTTCCGCCAGATCCCTGCGCCAAGTTTTCGCTAACAGGAAAAGAGACGCAGCATGCTGCGTCTCTTTCGGCTCGAATCTGGAGCACCGGGCCGGAGTTGAACCGGCGATGCGAGCTTTGCAGGCTCGTGCCTTAGCCACTTGGCGACCGGTGCTTGAAAAGCAGCTACAAGCAATTAGCGATCAGCAATAAGCTCCTGAACGCTGATCTGCGGCCACGAACTTGATGTCAGTCCGCTGCTGCTGCCGCTAACTTCTTCTTCGTGAAATACCAGTCTGTGACGTCGACACCGGTGCCGTTCGATTGGACACGTCTTTCGGCGTCGGCTTGAGTAATCGGGGCAGGAACGATCACGGCATCTCCCGGTTTCCAATTTGCCGGTAAGGCGCAAGCGTTCTGGTCTGCCGTCTGCAACGCTTCGAAGACACGAAGGAGTTCGTCTACGTTACGGCCGAGGTTCAGGGGATAGTACAGCAAAGCGCGAATCGTGTTCTTCGGGTCGATGAAGAAGACGGCACGAACCGCCGCCGTATCGCTGACTGCTTCGTGCACCATGCCGAAAGCTTGTGCGACTTTCTGATCCAGGTCAGCGATCAGGGGGAACTGGACTTTCACTTTGAATTTGTCTTCGATGTTACGAATCCACGCGATGTGCGCGTAGATACTGTCTACGGCGACTCCCACAGGTTGCACGTTGAGGCGTTCGAACTCTGCGTGACGGCGTCCGAACTCAACGAACTCAGTTGTGCACACCGGAGTGAAATCTGCAGGATGGGAGAACAGCATCACCCACTTACCCTTTGCGGTGTAGTCAGTAAGACGAATCACGCCGTGCGTTGACTTAGCAACGATCTCCGGAGCCGGCTCGTTGATTCTTGGAATGCGAGAAGCAGTTGTGTCTGTGCTCATAGAATCTCCTCTAGTTTTACCTGAAAATTAAAAACCCACCCGGCGCTGCCGGGTGGGTTTGAGAGAACTTGCGCGAGTTCCCGGTCAGCAATTAGGCCGCATGGGTTGACAACAGCAAACGCAACACGTGACCGGGAAGTTCATCCTCATAATTCGATTCTCAGGATTGTATCGCGATTCATCAAAAACTAGGCAATTTTCTCAATGCTTGTCCCGGAACATGCGTAATTGCGGTCCGTGCTGGACTTCATCACCGTCTAGACTCAGCGTGCTGCGTTCTGCAATCCTATCTCATCCAACGCTGCAATTAAGATAACCATATGATTAGTGTCACTCGCCGTCGTTTGCCATATGTATTCATGGATGTGTTTACTGACCGGCCCTTGGAAGGCAATCAGCTTGCGATCTTCACCGATGCTCGTGGATTGTCGACGGGCGAGATGCAGGCGCTCGCGCGCGAGACGAATCTTTCCGAGACGACGTTCATTCTGCCTCGCGAAGTTGAAGAGGAGCGCCGCGACGGCACACGCGTGCGCATTTTTACAGTTCAGGAGGAGCTTCCATTTGCCGGGCATCCGACATTAGGTACGGCCTACTATTTACATCGCTTCGGTGGCACCAACGAGATATGGCTCGATCTGAAAGTTGGAAAAATTCCAGTGCGCTTCCGCCAGGAGAACTCCGAGAAATCATTCGGCGAGATGCGTCAACGCGATCCTGAGGCCGGAGTGGTACACGACAAGGAACAGATTGCACGCGCAGCGGGCCTGTCACTCAATGAAATCGCACCGGATCTTCCAGTGCAGACATTCACAACGGGACTGCCCTTCATCATCGTTCCTGTCATTTCACTAGACGCCATTCGCAAAGTGGGGCCTTGGAGCAAGTTGGCCCAGTACCGTGAACGTGGCGATGGAGGCTTGTTCTACTTTGTCACTGCAGAGACCGTAGATCCGCAGGCAAAGCTGCATGCGCGCATGCCTTTTTATAACGGAGATGATCCGGCGACTGGATCAGCAGCAGGATGTTGTGCAGCGTGGATGGCAATGCACGGAGTCATCGAGCGCGGAGAGACGGCGATCATTGAGCAGGGAATCGAAGTGCACCGTCCGAGTCGCATTTATGTGCGGGCAGAAAAGTCCGGTGACAGAGTGGTCAACGTACACGTCGGTGGATATTGTGTGGAAGTCGCGCGCGGAGAGATTTGGATCTAGCCTGCCTAATTCTGTTCCTCTCAATTTTCCGGCATTTTTTGAGCGATTTTTTCCTGTCAGTTTCTTGCCAAAAAAAAATCTCGATTAGCGGCCAAGGCACTTTACACGAGCGACCACTCAGCCGTAGGATGCAAAAACGCTTCTCACGAAATGATCGCCCTTTCGAAAAGAAAATCTAGAACAGGCAGGCCGTCCTGAACGCGGGTTCGGGCGCTGTGAATGTTGAGCTGAGCGTCGCGCATCTTAAGAACGATGCTGCGCCTCTTCTTCGGGTCCATTCCTGCGCCTACTCCGAGTTTTGCGACTGACCTTCCGCTACCCTCCGCAATGTTGCGGATGGAAACGTACGGTAATCATGCGACCGAAAAAAGTTATTCTCTGCATCGACGACAACGAACAATCTCTCTCCATTCGAAAATTCATGCTGGAGACGCGCGGGTACCGTGTGCTCACTGCGAGCAGCGGCCGCGAAGCGATCGAGATGTTTCAACACTCTGGCGCCATCGACCTGGTTCTTACTGATTTAGTCATGCCCGAGATGGATGGCGCGGAGGTCGTCCGGGTTCTTAAAGAACTTGCGCCTGAAACACCGATGATCCTCTTCAGCGGGAAAGTGAAGATGTATGAAAAAGGAACTTGCGCGGATATCTTTCTGCCTAAGGGTTCTTACCCGCCGATGGACCTGCTCGAGCGCATTCGCATTATGCTTGTGAAGAAGCGTGGACCGAAGAAGACGCTCACTGCGGAATTTGCCGCGACGCACACGAACTCGGGCAATCAAATCGCCGCCGGCTGACTGAAAAAATATGCACGACCCAGGTATCAGTAGAGACGCAGCATCGCCGAGTCTCTATCTTTCCCGTCGTGTAGACTGAAAGTTTGCATGCCGCATATTATTCAGGCAGACAACGTCAGTAAGGTCTACCACGTAGGGAAGGTCGAAGTTCCAGCGTTGCGCGGAGTAAGCTTCAATGTCGAGCGCGGCCAATTTGTCAGCATTGTAGGTCCTTCAGGAAGCGGCAAATCTACGCTGTTCTATATTCTCGGTGGGCTTACTCGCGCAACCAGCGGCCGCGTGCTGATCGATAGCGTCGATTTCGCGCAGCTATCCGATGCGAAGCGCACCGCTTTGCGCAAAAGCCGAATCGGATTTGTCTTCCAGAAATTCAATCTTCTGCCAACGCTCGACGCGATGACAAACATTGCGATTGCACACGAGATCGGTGGCAAGAATGGTCAAATGGACCGCGAATATTTCGATAAGATCGTAGAACTGCTCGGGCTAAAAGGAAGGCTCCATCATCGTCCGAGCGAACTTTCCGGCGGCGAGCAGCAGCGTGTCGCTCTTGCGCGAGCTCTCATCAATCATCCAGCGCTCATTCTTGCGGACGAGCCTACTGGAAATCTTGATACCAAGAACTCTAATGTCGTGCTGAACATGCTGCGGCAGTCCAACAAAGAGCTTGGGCAGACGGTGCTAATGATCACCCATAATCCTGAGGCAGCGGCAATCGGCGACCGCACGATCCACATGCGCGATGGAGAGATCGTCGATTGAGTCGGAAGCGGCAGACGAAGCAAAAGCTTCGTACACAGCAACCACTAGTTCCTCAAAATCGCGAGATGACACAACCGATCCTGCCTGGCGCGGGGGCTACGGATTACGAACGTTATCTTCGGACCGACGAGTTACTCGCACTGCAGAAGTCGCCGGAGCAGCGCTCGCATCCCGATGAGCTGATGTTTCAGGTCGTGCACCAGGCATCGGAGTTGCTGCTGAAAGGTGCCGCGAATGAGTTGGAACGGTCGCGTGAGGCGATCGGGGCAGGGGATTACGTTCGAGCAGTCAAGCTGATGGACAGATCCTTTCGCATGCTTGATCGCGTCATCGACCTGCTGAACATTCTCGAGACGCTCACGCCGTATGAATACCACCTCATCCGCGCCGGACTCGGTCACGGCAGCGGCTTGGATTCTCCGGGTTTTCTTTCCCTACTACATTTGGCGCCCAGATTGGGACAATCATTTTTCGATCAGCTTGATAGGGCGGGAATGACCGTTGAGCAACTCTACAGGCGCAGTGACGAATTTCTGGGGCTTCACGAGGTAGCCGAGAAGTTACTCGATTTCGACGAGCGCGTTCAGCTTTTTCGTTTTCATCACCTGAAGCTTGCACATCGAATCATCGGCGGCGACGTTCTCGGCACAACCGGTCGGCCGGTAGAGATTCTCAGACAACGGCAAGAGCACGTGCTCTATAAAGAGTTGTGGGAAGTGCGGAATGAGATTACTGCCCGAGTCAATGCCAAGACCAAGATGGAAGATCAAGGTCACGGACGTTCTGGGTAGGAGCTCTTCAGTGCCGAGGCAGCCGAAAGTGGGATGAAACCAGGAAGGACGAAGCTACAGCAACTTGTGTTGGTTAATTCCGGCTCCTTCGTGGTTAGCTTTGGTTGTTCGCCGCGCGTCGTATGAATCTACTTTAAACCGACGAAACCGTTCGCATCCTTGACCAGCTTTGCTGGATCGTAACCTACTCCATCTTTGAACACGACTTCGACGTTCTCGATATCTGAAATCTTGCTTGAAGGGTCGCCTTTCACAACCACGATGTCGGCTTGCTTGCCTGCCGCGAGTGTTCCAATATGGTCCAATTCGCCCAAATACTGGGCGCCATTGTACGTTGCGATTCGAATCGCTTCGAGAGGAGCGAATCCAGCTTCGACGAGCAGTTCTACTTCGCGTTGGTCTCCATAGCCTGCCACAACGGCACCATTACCCGTCGGATCCAGCCCAGACAGCAGCAGTCCTCCCGCTTTCGCAAAGGCGTATTCAAATTCCATCTCCTTTTTGAACAACACAGGCCAGGGAGATTGAGCGGCGTTCTTTGCCATGTTGTTTCGCGTGGCAAGATATTGCTCGCGGGCTTCAGGCAGCATGGCATCTAAATTTCCCTGACGTAATGGCGGCCGATTAGGGACGAAGCCTTCAAACACCGGAAGAGTTGAAGTCATCGCTACGTGGCTCGACACCAAGTCTTTGATCATCGATTGGACCTGCTCGCTACCGATGTCGAGCTTCAGTAGCGTGTCACGAATATCTTTTTGCGGGGGGCACTTATCGGGCTGCTTGCCGGGCGCAAATTCCGAGTCGACGACGATCCCATGTTCCAGATCGTCAATGCCGATAGTTGCGGCTTCACGGAAGCCAATGGAACAGAGATGCCCTGTTACCTTCAGCTTGCGTTTATGTGCTTCTTCAACGGCGGCCTGAAGTTGGTCGTGCGTGATGTTCATATAGGCCTTGAAACTAGTCACGCCTTCATCGATCCAGTAATTCACTGTGCGGCGTGAGTCGTCCGCGTCCTGAAGTTCGTGCATCTGCGGAGTGTATGCGCCCTTGCCTTCCAAATACGGACCGGTGACATGCATCTTGGGCCCAGGACTCTTGCCTGAGTCGATGTCCTTTTTGAGTTGAAGGTCCGTATACGGTTCCACCGAACCGGTGGTTCGGATCGTCGTCACTCCTCCGGCAAGATATAGGCGCGGAAAGCTCCAAGCGTGCTCGGGATACATTGGCAGGTTCCTGCCGGGCGCGGGAAAGTACATATGATCATGCATTCCAACAAGCCCTGGTAGCAGGCTATCGCCAGTGAGATCGAGCACCTGCGCCCCTGCTGGAGTCTTTTCGTTCGCAGCGGAAATACTTTGGATTTTTCCGCCTGAGATCACCAACATCTGGTCATTTTTCACAGGCGACCCAGTTCCATCGATCACACGGACGTGGTTTAACACAATTACGGGTTGGTCGTACTTGATATAGGCCTTCACATCCGGAGCCGGTGTTTGAGCCAGAACCGGAGAACAGAACAGAAGCAGAGAAGCAAATCGCATCAGGCTTACCCTTTCAGGAGCGAAACAGGATAAACCCTAAGCAAAACAGTTGAGGAAGCAAAAGCGTATGTCGCCTGACGAATCAGGATTCCCTAGGTCTCCTTCGAAGCGATGATTGATCGGTAATGCTCTCAGCAGCGATTTCCCTTGCGTCTTGTTCAAATTCCTCAGTAAAATCCGCGAGCTACAAGACTCATAAACTGCTGAAATTCCAGTCTTCCGGTGAAAAATTTCCACTCGCTGGTGTGGCAGAGTTATCGTGCAAGTTACAGCGCGAAGGCGGCATAGCGGGCGCCACCGGTGGAGTTTGCGGCGGAAATTCTTTGGCTATCCCCGGCAGTCGCAGCAATGCTTAAATGATGGGGCGCAACAGCGGCTGTAACGATCTCAAAACCCAAATTCGAAGTTCACGGTAGAAAAGGAGATCCCTCGACGCTCGCATGAGCCTGGCGGCTGAAATATCCGGCAAGACCGACATTGGGTGTATCCGCAGGAACAATGAGGATAACCTCGGCTGGGATCAGCGAGTGTGCCTCTACGTTGTTTGCGATGGCATGGGCGGCGCCCTTGCTGGCGAAGTCGCCAGCAAGATGGGTGTCGACCTCATGCTCGGTTATTTTCGAGAAGGCAAAGACACCGGTAATTATCCGGAATTCGGCGAGGCGCCCGCCGATATGTCAGCTGCGGGCCGGCAGCTTTTGAATGCGATCCGGCGGGCAAATGCTGCGATCTACGAAGCTGGACAAGCTAAGGAATCGCAGCAGGGAATGGGATCAACCGTCGTTGCAGCCCTCCTTCAGGAAAACTTTCTCACCATCGCTCACGCAGGTGATAGCCGCATCTACCGGCTTCGTAACGGCGTGCTTGAGCAGCTCACCCAAGATCATTCGCTTGTGATGGAGCAGGTGCGGCGTGGCTTGATCAGCATGGAAGAAGCCGAGAAGTCCGAAATGCAGAACATCATCATCCGGGCGCTTGGTTCGGAGGAGGCGGTAGAGCCCGACATTCAGGAGCTAATTGCTCTGCGTGGCGATGTCTACCTTCTCGCTACTGATGGCCTTACCAAACTGGTAAAGGAGAATGTGATCAAAACGATCCTTGAGAACTCGCCTTCTCTTGATACGGCATGCGAAGATTTGATCAAAGCAGCCAAAGAAAAAGGTGGGGACGATAACATTACTTGTCTGCTGCTGCGAGTGGTTGAAGTGCCGTGGTACCAGAGATTCCTCAACTTCCTGCTCGGCGGAGGGCAATCATGGCAAAACTCTTCCTAAAGTTCGAGCAAGCGGTGCTGAAAGAGATTCCACTCTCCCAGGGAGTTACGACCATCGGCCGTCTTCCGGACAATGTGATCCAAGTCGATAATCTCGCCGTCTCCGGTCATCACGCAAAAATCTATTGGGATAACGATAAGTTCGTTATCGAAGACAATAATTCCCTGAATGGGACATACGTCAATAATGCTCGGGTCAACCGTCGCGCTCTGAAAGACGGGGACAACGTGCTGATCGGAAAACACATTCTGTCTTTCAAGGAGGACTTTCGGGAGGATCGTTCTGGGAAGTCTGTCGCTATTGCGCCTTCCGCCGCCCCGATGCCGAAACTCGATCCCACGGTAATGCTCGATACAAAAGGAATGAAAGAGCGTCTCTCAAACGTTCAAGCACAAGCCACAATCGGTGAACCGGGACCAAGTCCTACGCGCCAGTATTCGAGCTTGTCTGCAGCTGAGAAAGTTGGAACGCTTATCATCCTGAGTGGAAAGACCGACGAGACGCAATATGTACTCACCAGCAAGATGACGGTGATTGGGAGATCCGATATGGCGACCATCAAGCTCAAAGGATGGTTTGCTCCAAAAATGGCTGCTCTGATCTCGAAGCGAGAGAACGGTTACTTCATCGCAGCCTCAGAAAAACGCATAAAACTAAAGATCAATGATGAAGAAATCTCCGGCCAACGAGCTCTGGCCGATGGAGACATCGTCGAAGTCGCTGGGATCAAGATGACATTCGGATTTCAGGCCTAAAGCGCGTCTTGTGTTTGGGACAGAATACAAGGTTTCCGAGTTCAAGCCCCGGTCGTAACCGGGGCTTCTCTTTTGTTTAGAGACAATTCATAGTTACTGCTTATCTTGAAGTGGTGAGGTGATCATGTCCTGTGATCGAGAGCTGTTGAGAAACGTTCCACTGTTCGCCCTTTTGGACGATGATGAGGCAGCAGTTCTGGCAAGCCAGGTCGAGATGAAACAGTTTGTATCGCGGCAGCGAATCTACAAGATTGGCGATGAAGGTGGCCGCGGTTACATTCTCGTTTCGGGAAAGGTTCGAGTGGCCACCCTCGATCAGGACGACCAGGAGGTCGTGATCGATGAGCCCGCCCAAGGCGAGTTCTTTGGCTTTGCCTCCATGCTCGACGGCTCGCACCACAAAAGCTACGCAATTGCCGTTGAGCTCTCGGTATGCATAGAAGTAGACCGCAAGGACATAGCCGTCTTGCTGGAACGGAAGCCTCACTCCGGAATGGATATGCTTACGGTGCTAGGCCGCCAGTTTCATAGCTCGCAGGAACTCGTCCGCCTGCGTGCCGCGCGCAATCCCAACGAGTTGATCGAGGAAAAGACTACGTTTGGCGAAGTAGTCGCCGATAACGTTGCCCGGTTCGGTGGATCGTGGAAGTTCATCATCACCTGCGGTGTGCTGCTCATTATCTATACGATGTTCAACGTTGTTCTTGGGCGCGAAGCCTGGGATCCCTATCCCTTCATTCTTCTTAATCTCTTCCTCTCCATGCTGGCGGCGATCCAGGCGCCGATCATCATGATGAGTCAGAACCGGCAAGACGTGAAGGACAGGGTGCGCAGCGAACTGGACTTTGAAGTGAATCGACGGTCCGAATTCCAGATTCAGGGCTTGGCACGCAAGCTGAATATGATGTCTGACAAGATTGATGACATGCAGGATTTGTTGAGGGGCAAGATTTCCGTTACCGAATAACCCTAGGAGACCTCCCGAGCTTGCCGTTAACTTGAAGATGAAGTTGCCAAGACCTGTCCCGCATGGACACCAACAAACACGGTAGCCTTGAGATAACTCCAAATATCGACAAAACAGAAGCAAGAACAGTGTTGTTTGCGAATTCGGCTGCGAAATCATCGAATTTTGCCCAAATTTGCAGTTTTCGTTCCAGCAGGGAACTGAGAGGGAATTCTGTGGAATTTTTCCTATCTCCCAATCGGCAAAGCAGTTACTGCCAATTTCTGCGCAACTCAGAAAGTTAATAGGAAAAGCCCAGCGAATTCGGAGTCGAAGATTTTTTGTGTTGAAATGAATGCATGAATCAGGAGCAATGGACTGCAGTCGACGATTACATAAGTCAAACCGTCGTACTTTCGGACGCGGCTCTCGATGCAGCAATCGAAGCGAGCGTCAAGGCGGAACTCCCCGCGATCGCGGTAACCCCGAATCAGGGCAAGCTGCTGCAGATATTCGCACGCTTGGTGCAGGCCCGCCGAATCCTGGAGATTGGAACGCTTGGCGGCTACAGCACTATCTGGCTGGCGCGAGCGCTCCCAGAAGACGGCCGCCTCGTCAGCCTGGAGCTGAATCCGAAGCATGCTGAAGTTGCGCGCAGCAGCATCGAACGTGCGGGACTCATAAAGAAAGTGGAAATCCGACTTGGGCGCGCCATCGACACGCTGCCTAAGCTGGTTGCCGAGGCGAGGGGCCCGTTCGATCTGACCTTCATCGATGCCGACAAAGCCAGCATCCCAGAGTACTTCCATTGGTCGCTCAAGCTCTCGCGCCCCAGCAGCCTGATTATCGTGGACAACGTGGTTCGCAAGGGTGCGGTGATCGAGGCAGACAGTCGCGACGAAGACGTCCAAGGCGTTCGCCGCCTGAACGAAATGCTGGCTAGCGAGAAACGTGTGACCGCCACAACTATTCAGACAGTCGGAAGCAAAGGGTACGACGGGTTCACCCTGGCGCTGGTTAATTCGATCTAGTCGGTTTTCATTTTCCGAAACTTTTTTCCAAAATCCGAGTTACTCCGAGAGCGGAAACGGATTCTCATTTTCGGAATGCCGACAATTCCTTCCCTCGCCCTTTTCGTCGTCCTTGTAATCGCTTCAGTGTCGTCCTATGCGCAAAGCTATCGGCGTTTTGAACTCACTTCGCAGACCACGACTCTCCGAATCGAAGGACATACCGCAGGTTGCAGCGGGTGTCCAGCAACGAAATGGATGATCGGGCCGGAGTTTACTTTCAATTTGAATCAGCACTTCGCGATTGACGCCGCGCTAGCCTGGTCTCCTTCCTCGACGCCGTTCCCCAGCGGGACCTACGGAGGCCGGCTGAACGAGGCTCAGATTGGGCCGAGAGCGAGCATACGGGGTCGGCGGTTTACATTCTTTACAAAGGCGCGCCCCGGATTCGTGAGCTGGAGCCATGCTCAAACCGATTTGCACTTCATCAACTTCCCGCCGACCTCATTTACAGATCTCAAATTTACTTATGGCAGGCGAAACTTCTTCGCTTTCGGCCTTACCGGCGGAATTGGATACACGTTGAGTCCCCGGGTCACACTTAGCGCAGAATTGGGCGATACCCTGGTACGGCCTACAAGCACATCCGGGTATGTGCGCCCGATCACGCACGACCTTCAGAGCAGTCTGGGCGCCTCCTATCGCTTCGGCAAAGAGGCCTTTTTTGAACGTCCCAGCGGAAATCCGACTCACAAATTTTTCGATCGGTTCAACATTGCTTTGATGACAGCCGGCCTCCTCGCCCAGACCGCCGACGCCGTCACCACGCAGAGGAGGCTCAAGAATTGTTGGCGCACTCACCCCGCTGAGCTGTCCTGGGTCTGCTCCGATGCAGAGGGAAATCCCATTGCTCGCCCATTTGTCAACCAGGGTTGGGGAGGACAGATAGGGCTCGCAGTCATCGTGAACTCGGCGCAAACGATGGTTATGTATGCTATCCATCGGATGGGCTACCATCGTGTGGAACGCATGGTTCCAATTCCGCTAACCATTGAGGGCGGAATTCAGGCTCATAAGAACCTGCAGTGATCCAGCGTCGATCCCAAAACGCCTCCAACATCTGTGCTGATACAACCGACAAATGACTTCTGCAATCAAGGCAACGCTCACGGCAGTAATCGTTGTTCTCTGCCTCGCTGGCGTCATTGTGTCGGGACTTGCCCTTGGCGAGCACTACAACACTAGACCTTCACCCTGCAGCATCAATGACAAGTGGGACTGCGGTATCGTAAATCACAGCCCCTACGCTACTCTGGGCGGCGTTCCGGTGGCGCTCGTCGGCAGCGTGGGATACGCGCTCCTCGCCGCTTTCGCCGGGCGCTTGCCTCGGACAACGGCCCTCATGGCACTCATTGGCCTGTTGTTTTCCTTGCGCCTGACCTGGATCGAGTGGAAAAAGCTCGGGGTTTGGTGCATCTACTGCGTGACTTCGCAAGGGATCATCGCTACCCTGTTCGTCGTCGCCATTTTGTCGGCAGTCTTAGCAAGGCGGAGGGCGCGATCCGATTAATGGGATTCTTTGGAGCGAGACACAACCATGGGACTCATTCTGACAATTCTTGGCGCTGCGGTACTTCTTTTTGTGCTCGTTATATGGATCAGACGCAGGAGGGACCGCGACGAGTTCGATCAGCACAGAATCACAGCCGAGGAGCTTCACCAACGGATGAATTCAAATCGGGAGATCCTCGTTTTTGATGTTCGCCAACCGCTTGATTTGCTGGCCAATGCCCAGATCATTCCGGGCGCGAGGCGGATTCCGCCAAAAGAAGTGCTTGAAAAGCCGTTGCTGATTCCTAAGGACAAAGACTCAGTCGTCTACTGCACATGCCCCAGCGACAAAACCAGCAAGGAAGTTCTGCACCGTGCACTGTCCTTGAATTTTTCCCGGATCAAATTTCTAAGTGGCGGCCTGGCCGCGTGGAAAGCGAAAGGCTATCCCGTTGAGCAATATACCGAGTCCTTCCACCTCGATACGGCGACCTAATCTTCTCCATGCGAATCCGATGAAAAACTCGGTTCTTTCACCACTGGCACAATGGCTGCTTTGCTTTAAGATTGCCTAGGCTGAAACTTCAGGCGAAAGCAGGAGACGGTACCCCGACTCCAGAGCCACAGTAAACCAATGACCACACAACGGGAATACAGATGTGAAGTTTGCGGAACAGCAACCACCAATCCTCTCCACTGGTTTGTGATTCGATGCGGAGATCAAGAGCTCACCATTCAAAGATGGAACGCAGCCTCCGCGAATGCCGAAGGAGCCCGGCATTACTGCGGAGAAGCCCACGCCCAGGTCTACATCAGTCGCTGGTTCGAGTTAGTATGCACACCGCCGAAACCAGACTTTACCAGAGCCGCAACAGCGAAGTAGTTACAATGGCCTGCAGCGGGGGTGCCTCTGCCTTTTCGGTTTACAGGCTGCCGAAAATGCCGTGGATCAGCACACCTTCCAATCTACCGGCGTCGCCGTGACGCCCCAAATGTTGCTTGGATGGTCGAGTTCAATCCCATAGCGGGAACCAGTATCGTGGACCACCGACACGATGTGCGCCTGTGCAGATTTGCCCGTACGATGCACGTACACAGTGACCGGAGTGCCGAGTTGCAGTGGAGCGGATGTTCGGATCAACGCTCCGTGCAGACTGACTCGGACGGTTTCTCCAGCATAAGCGAAATCTTCTCCTCGAACTTCGATGAGCACATCAGTTTCAATTCGCTTACTGCGGCGCGTACTAATCGGGTCGTTCCATTCACCGTATTCAGGCAATTGCATGGTTTGAGCTCAGCGAGCTGCTAAGCGCTATCGCTGGATGCACCCTGCGGAGAAACTGGCTTTCGATCCACTCCGTCAGCCTCTCTGTTTGACTGCTGCTCATATCTGTGAAGGTGAGCCCGGTTTTCCCGTTTTCGGCTGTCCAGATCACCTGGGCTTTGCAGCTCAGCTTGTCCTGATCGTCCGGCAAAGCGAATTCAAGCTGCACTACCTGGCGCGCAAGCAGGGGTGCGACACATTCCAGTCCGATCCCGGTCTGGCTGATGTTACTGGTTTGCGCGATGAATCTGCGATAAGTCGAGTCGATCACCGTCGCTTCCGTGCGCAAAGAATGCCGAAAGTAACGCATGCGTTCTTTCAACATGATTCCGTATGCCGCCTTCATGGTTCGGTGCACTCGATGAGAAGCAAGCGGCTTGTCCATAACGAAATCGGCAACGCTGAAGGCTTCTTTGGTCGAGGACTCCTGCGAGCAGATCGCAAATGCCACGGCAGAGCGACTAGAAGTGGAGCGCCGCATCGCCTTTAAGATTGAGAATTCGGGATCCAGTTCCCGATCCACCAGGAAGGCATCTGTCTTCTGAGTATTCAGCGTTTGCATCGCTGCCAGGGCGTCCCCATACACGTTCGGGGTAATGCCCAGCTTTCCCAATGACTCCGATACCGAGTCAACCACCACAGGATCAGCAGTCACCAGCACAGCCTCTAGTTCACAGCTATTCATCTCTTCCTCCACGAAGGGTTTGGGGACTGTATTTATTGGGGAACAAGTACCAGAGTCTCCAAAATCGCTGGAGCTTGTTTATCGCGTGCGGTAATACCTCCGGGCAGGCTGCGCACCTCATATCTCTTCTCTATCGGTTCTGTACGCACGTTGTATGTAACCGGGCCGCTTTGCCGCTGCCGCTGCGGCTGAGGAATGTTGAGAGCCTGAACTACCGGCATAACCACTACGCTGATGTGCAAAGCTGCGTTCCTTGCGCCAGCTTGATTCGATTCCGCATGCAACTCCTTAGTGAAGCCGGAAAAGCCGAGGATGACAACCGACGCCGCCAGCGTCGTCAGCCTGATTCCAGTTCTAGGATTACCGTTTCCGCGCCGCATGCAACTTTGGTGGTATGCAATCCGCAAACCAGCCATGGAAGAGCCCGTAAATGGTTGATATTGAAGGCAAATAGGTAGGATGCCGTCAAATCGCTGAGTGTGCGATTTTTAGAACGTGTCCGGGATTTGGACAGTATGCTCGGCGAATGGTGCAGTCGGTCTGCCTATCAGTAATGGAAGGCCAGCCATTAGCACTTCACGGAGCTTTCCCGTCGCTGGACATTTTCATCTGTAGCCCTGCCGTCCAAGAGGCCCGCAACACACGATGCTCTGAGATTCAGTCCTCCGGGGTATATGCACCGAGCGCTGCGGACCGCGCAATCCATGCATTTGCGCATCGGACTTGGACGAGGTAGCTGCATCACGGCCACTGGGGCAAAGAACAGCCGCGCAGATCACAGAGCAGAAGAGGACGGGATTTTGCATCTCCTCACCGCCGTGAAACCATAATGATACTCGAAGGCGTATCGCTATTGCCGCAACGCCCGCACCGGGTCTGTCCTCGTCGCTCGCATGGCTGGCATGAAGCAGGCTGCTAAGGCAGCAATGATCATGACTGCAAATGCCGATCCGAAGGCCAACGGGTCGCGTGGGCTTACGTTATATAAGAGATAGCCGAGCAGGCGTGTTCCGGCCAATGCAATCGTGGCGCCGACGATGACGCCGGTGACGGTCAGCGACAGCCCTTGAGATATCACGATACGCAGCAGATCGGACGCGCGTGCGCCCAGGGCCATCCTCAGTCCCAGTTCGCGCGTGCTTTGCGAGACTGCGTAGGAGAGCACTCCGTAAAGTCCAATCGTGGCAAGGAGCACAGTCAGACTACCGAAGATGCTGAGCAGCATTACTGCTGCGTGCTGCGCCGAGGTCGATCGTTCGACGCGTTCGCGCATGGTGCTTACTTCGTACGGCGCGAGGTCGGGATCGAGGGAGTGCATTTCGCGGGCTAGGGCTCTGGCGATCGTGTCGGCGGGTTGGTTGGTTCGCAGATTGAGGCCCACCGTGGGTGCAAAATTCTGGCGTAAGGGGATGTAGAAGAATGCCTTGGGCGTCTCCAGGATGCTGCGATACTTCGACAATTTGGCTACGCCAACCACCTCCATCCATCGTCCATTCGCGCGAAAGCGCTTGCCGACGGGGTCCTGACCATGCCAGTACTGGGCGACCATCGCTTCGTTCACGATCGCGACCAGCGGGGAAGCTTCGTTATCGGCGCGCGTGAATTCGCGGCCGGAGATGAGCGGAATTCCCATAGTGGTAAAGTACGCCGGGCCAACTTCGTTGTAGTTTAGCGTTGGCTGCTCGTTGGGAGCGGTCTGATATCCCTCGATCACGACTGGAGCTTCTGAATAGTCGCGATAGCCCAACGGTATGACGCGTCCATAGGCAGCCGATTCGATTCCGGGAATCGCCTGCACGCGCTCCATGAAGGCGTCGTGAAAGTTCTTCGCGCGCTGCGTGTCGTATCCGGTGGCCATTAGATTGACGGCTGTATTCAACACGCCATCGATGGAAAAGCCCGGGCTTGCAGTGCGAATCCTCTCGAGACTTAGGACTACCAGACCGGCTCCGACCAGCAGCACAAAGCTGAGTGACACCTGAATGACAACCAGCCCGGCTCGTATGCGCGCTCTTCCCCGCGCTCCAATCACGCTTCCCGATTCGGACTTAAGCGCCGAAGCGAGATCGACCTTGCTGCTCTCGAGCACCGGCACCAGCGCGAACAACACCGTGGAGATGAGGCACACGCCCGCACTCAGTACGAGCACTCGCCAGTCCATCTGCCCGGGCAGAAAGATAGGACCGCTGCGTGGCGGTATCAAGACGCTGAGAAGGTTACGACACCAGTATGCGAGGAGAACCCCGCCGCCTGCGCCGATAATGGACAGTAACAATCCTTCAGTTAAAAGCTGCTGCAGCACGCGGCCGCGGCCGGCGCCAAGGGCAAGGCGGGCGGTAATCTCGTGGCGTCGCGCGAAAAACCTGACCAGCAGCAGATTGCTGACATTCGCGCAGACGATCAGGAGCACAAGCATTCCGATACCCAGCGCCATGCCCAATGTGGGAAGCATAAAAGATGCGCCGTTAAAAGGAGCTTTCCATAACGGCAGTACTTTGATCCCCTGTCCGCGGTTGGTCGCGGGATAGTTCTTTTCCAGCCGCTCGGCGAAGGCGGACACTTCGGCCTGGACCTGCTCTGCTGTCACGCGAGGCTTCATGCGCACGAACCCCTCGATCCAGCGCGCGCCACGATTCTCCATTTTGTAGCCGCCGGGCTCGAATCTCTCCTGCATCGAGATCGGCACCCAGAGTTTCCAGGAGTACCCGATGAAGGTCCCGTAAAATCCTTTCGGAGCAACGCCGACGATGGTGTGCGGCAGCCCGTTGAGTACCTGCGTCTTGCCGACAATGCTGGGATCGCCATGGAACCGGTTTTGCCATAGCTGATAACTGATCACGGTAACGGGATGGGCGTTGCGCCCGAAATCTTCGTCAGCCTGAAAGCTGCGTCCGAGAATGGGACGAACATCCAAGGCATCAAAATAGTTCGACGAGACGACACTGCCTGCGCCGCTCTCGGCCCTATCACCGATGCTGAGCGTGACGCCAACGATCTTTTCCGCAATCACCGCATCGCATAACGTGCAGCTCCGCTGGAGATCCTGGAAGTCGGGCCAGGAGAGTCCGTTGTAACCGGCGTCGCCGCGCCGGGTCGCAGCGAGCATGAGCAGGCGGTCTTGATGTGCGACGGCAGGATAAGGATGGAGCAGGATGCCTTCGACCCAGCTAAAGACTGCTGCGTTGGAGCCGATTCCCAATATGAGACAAAGGATTGCCAGCGCTGAAAATCCAGGATTGCGCCGGAGCATGCGCAGGCCGAAGTGGATGTCTTGCAGAACGTTTTCGATGAAGTTTACGTTGCGCATTTCGCGGCATTCCTCCTTCACGGGCTCGAGGTGACCCAATTCGCGGAGAGCGGCTCGCCGAGCAGCTTCGGGCTTGATTCCCTGCGCGAGATATTGATCGATCAGGGATTGAAGATGAAATTCGATCTCCTCGTCCAGTTCGCGCTCTACTTCTTGACGGCGGAACAGCGAGTGCAGCCGCAGCGGCAATTTGTAGCACCAGCGCATAAGGGTTACCCGGCTGTTACTCGCAGCGCAGAGACCTCAAGGGGTCAAGCCTAAGGGCTCGCATTATCGGTGCGAAGCTGGCGATGAGGGTAACGAGAATAAGTCCCAAAATGATACCAAGCAGGATCGCAGGATCGCCCGCGCTAACAGAGAAGAGCACGCTCTTGAGGAGCCTGGCCACGGCGAATATGAGTGGCAACGAGAGCGCGAGACCGAGCGCTCCCAGCATTCCGCTCTCGCGTGCGATCAGCGCAATCACGCTCCAAGGCTGTGCTCCGAGGGCCATGCGCAGGCCGATTTCTCCTGTGCGTTGTGTCACGGAGTAAGCGATTACACCATAGAGCCCTATGGCAGCCAGGAACAGGCCAACGGCAGCCAGCATAGCCATCACTCGCGCGCTGAAGCGGTCGGCGGAGAGGACGGAATTCAACATTGCTTCCATGCTGCTGACCTTGATCACTGGCTGGAATGGATTGATGTCGTGAATGGATGCTCGTACTGCGTTGATTGTCAGCGATGGCTCGGACGTTGTGCGTACGACCAGTCCCATTAAGGTTCCGGAAGGTGGGTTCGTTCGTTGCGTGTTTGGGATGTACAACACCGGGCGAGCAATCCGAAAATTAAGGCGATCTTCCTTTGCGTCCTTTACCACCCCAACCACGACGAGCCACGGATAACTTGTATCTTGCTGGCGGCCGCGGCGAAGGCGTTTCCCAATCGGGTCTTCATTACCGAAGGACTGGCGCGCCATCTCCTCACTGATGACGGCGACAGGCAACGTAGCGGCGCGATCCTGGTTGGTGATCATGCGCCCGTTCAGAAGAGTGAGACCGAGAGTTTCGGCGTATCCTGCGCTGACGTGGCGCAAGGCGGCAATTGGCACATCGGAGCGATTGCGCGGAGGATGGCCTTCCACGGTGAACACAGTGTCGGACGAGAAGTCCTGCATCGGCAGGAAAGTAGTTACCCCGGCCGATTCGACCCCCGGCAGTGTACGCACGCGATCCAGAACTCGATCGAGAAAAGCCATCTTCTGGCTCTGCTGCGGGTATTCGGTGACCGAAAGGGGCAACTGCAGCGTCAGCAGGTGTTCCGGCCGAAAACCCAGATAAAGCCCCGAGAGGCGGTAGAAGCTCTTGGTGAGAAGCGCGCCGCCAAAGGACAGCGACACAGCAATGGCGATCTCCGCTACAACCAGAGCGCTCAGCCAACCGCGACGCGCTGCGACGCCGGCGGCGCGTTGTTCGCGTTGCCTCAGCATTGCAGACAGATTGCGGAGCTTCACAAGCTTCAACGTCGGCAGTAGGCTGAAGATAAGCCCGCTCAGGATCGAAACCCCGAGGCAGAAAGCCAATACGCGGCCGTCGATCCGGAAATCGTTCACAATCTGACCGAAAGAATGCGGCTGAATCGGGTTCAGCATGCGGAAGAGAGGTCGCATGCCCCAGGCGACCAGAAGCCCGACAATGCCGCCGCAAACGGAAAGCATCGCGCCTTCCGTCAACAACTGTTGCGCGATCCGCCGGCTCGAAGCGCCGAGCGCCGCGCGAACTGCCAGCTCGCCCTCACGTATCACGCCGCGAACCAGGAGCAGGCTCGCGATGTTCACGCAACAGATGAGGAGCAACAAGCCGATCGCTAGCACAAGCGCGACAATGGCTCTGGTCACCCGCCCATCATCGTCGCCGATTGACCATTGGCGCATGGTCAGCAAACCGTAGCTCCATCCGCGTTCCGTTTGGGGAAACTGCCGCGCCAGTCGGCCGGCTACGTCCCTGACATCCTGCTCAGCCTGATGGCGCGAGACTCCGTTTTGCAATCGCCCCACGAAGATGTATGCATGGGTGATCCGCTGGGGCATCGGTGCCGCTTCCGGATCGAGATCCAGTGGAACCCATGCCTGCGTGAGCGTTGGATAGTCGAAGCCGCGCGGCATAACACCGATAATCGTGTAGCTACGGCCATCGAGATCGAGCGACTGTCCTATGGCATTCGCATCGCCGCCAAACCGTCGTTGCCAGAAGCCGTAGGAAAGCAGCACGACCGCCGGCGCGCCCGCCCTGCTTTCCTCAAGCGATAGGGAGCGACCGAGAATTGGCGCCGTGCCGAGCGTCTCAAAGAATGCAGGCGAAATGGCTGCCGCATGAACCTCCTCGGCTTCCGTGTTCCCACGCAGCAGAAACGAGCGATCAATCGACAGGGCGCTGCTTGCAAAAGCTTTTTGCTCGTTGCGGAGGGCGGCGTACTCCAACAGCGAAGTGCCTCCTGGGTCAAAACCTTCACGCAAGGCCTCGCCGAGTACCAGGCGATCGGGATCCTTGACCGGTAATCCGCCGAATAACAGCGCGTTCACCGCGCTGAACGAAAAGGTGTTGAAGCCGATACCAACGGCAAGGGTCAGAACAGCGACAGCAGTAAATGCCCGGTTCTTGGCAAGAGTGCGGGCTCCAAAACGCAAGTCATACCATGTCGTTTCTAGCAGGTCCACGTTGCGGGCCTCGCGACACTGCTCCGCGACTTGCGTCACGCTGCCCATCCCGCGCAAAGTGGAGTACCTGGCCTCCTCGCCCGTCATGCCGGATGCGACGTTTTGTGCGATCTGAGCCTCCACGTGGAAGGTTAGTTCGTCATCGAGATCGCCCTCCACGGCATCGCGTTGAAAAATGCTTCGGAATCGCAATTGCAATTTGGTCAACCAGCGCATACACACCTTTCTGAGCGGGATTTGTGCGCGGCGAGCCCAGCTACGTCGCATCCAGCACCAGATCAATCGCTCCCGAAAGACGGTTCCACTGCGCCTGTTGCTGCCTCAAATATTTGGCGCCGTCGCGTGTGAGCGAATAGTATTTGGCGCGGCGATTGTTCTCCGATTCTCCCCACTTCGCTTGGATCCATCCCTGTTGCTCGAGCCGATGCAATGCCGGATAGAGTGCACCCTGTCCCACCTGGAGCACCTCGTTCGAAAGTTGGCGGATGCGCTGCGCGATTCCCCATCCATGCATCGGCTGCAGAGCAACAGTCTTCAGAATCAGCACATCGAGCGTTCCCTGAACCAGATCGGTGGGCTTTCCCATAAGGCTCCTGTCAATAAACGACAGGACGATAGCTTAGACTCCTGTCAATGGTCAAGGGAAGCGCAGAGCTAAGAATTTTGTCTGCTTGCGTATCATGTTCGTGGCAACTCGGAACTGGAGTATTCCTATGAATGCGTGGTTCTATTCAATCAGGCGCCTTTCCGCTTCTTTGTTGGCGTTCCTTTGCCTTCCATTAATGCCTCAAAGTGTTGATCGACTCGTAGCAAAGAATGTATCGATTGCCCAGGCGAGCTACAAAGGCCGGAGTGCGGTGCAGGTGATAGCCACGCCCGGAGCCGCGAATGCGAGATCATATGCCGTAGTTAAAGACGCATCGTTTCGAGATGGCACGATCGAAGTAGACTTGGCGGGCAAGCCGGCCAGTAACGCCGGGGAAGGTGCTCGCGGGTTCATTGGCATCGCCTTTCGGCTGCAGGGCGATGAAAAGTATGAGTACATTTATCTGAGACCAACCAATGGACGAGCCGACGATCAGGTGAGGCGAAATCACTCCACCCAATACAGCTCGTATCCCGATTTTGACTTCGCGCGATCGCGGCAGGAAGCTCCGGAAAAATATGAGTCGTATGTCGACCTGGAGCCTGGTGTCTGGACCAAATACAAGATTGAAGTCGAAGGCCGCAAGGCACGGCTCTTCGTGAACGGGGCCGAGCAACCCTGTCTGATCGTGAACGATCTGAAGCTCGAGCCGCGCGAGGGCGGCGTCGCATTGTGGGTTGGCCCCGGTACTGAGGGCTACTTTTCCAATCTAAAGATCACGGCGAAGTGAGAACGGGCTCCCCGTCGTGTCCGTACTTCGGGGGCGGGAACACAGGTGGAGACAATAAGCAGGCGCGATCGGTAGTAGACAATAAGCGGTACGGGATCGGAGCGGACGATCCGCGTAAACTTCTTATTCCCTCCGCGGCTCCGCCTCTCCGCGTTGCAGGGTCTTGCTGTCGTTTCGCCGGTGTTCTGCAAGCCAGAACAGTGCCAAAATGAAAATGCCTTCCAGCGGCTTTCGAAAGCGCGCTTCCATTACTCCGGCGTTCGAGAAGAGCGGAACCAGGAACGACACAACCGCTAGGCACGGCACTAATTGGAGGCTCCGGTTTCGATACATGTATATGGCTGATCCAGTCGCTGCTCCCAGCACAATCGCCAACCACATCCAGTGCAAGTGGTAGGCGGCATTTTCCCAGACAAACTCCAGATGACCGTCCGGCCACGAATCCGCCAGCAGGAACAGGAGAGCATTTTCACAATAGAGGTGGAGTCGTTTGGAAAATGTTGGGGAGTACTCTGCCGCAGCCCGCTGCCAATCTGCTGCACCTCTATCCATGTTTACGAACACGTCCACTCGCCCGGAAGGCCGCGGCTGGTACTTGCTGAACGGGTGGAAGGGCTCATCAAACGCGGATGCCGCTGTAAAGTTGTAGTTAAAGCCGATTCCGCGGCTGGGAACGGTCAAATGCAAGTAAATGTCCCGCGCACCCGATTCCCAGTAGATATGATGGGGATAGGGCAACCCGAAGGGTGTTGCGACATGAAGAATCTCGTATGAACGCAAGGCAAACGGCGCCAAAGCGCACGCCCAGACTGCCAATGTAAGAAGCGTTCGACGCCCAGGGTACCGAGTGCCGCTCAGTGCGAATGCCATGGTGACGGCGGCGACCGGCAGCGCGATAATCCGGGTCAAACAGGTCAGAATCCAGCTTAGATTCAGGCCTACCCAGCGCCCAGGCGTGTCTGGCCTTTCGCGCGTCGTCAGCCACAGTGACAATCCAATTAGGGGAATCAGGATCGTCTCGTTCATGAAGTAGCTGAAGATGCCGATCCACGACGGAAGCCACGTGAGCACAGCCCAGAACCACAGCGCGAGGACGCTGCGCTGCAGGACGGTGCGCGCGAACAGGAACCAGACGAACGGAGCTGCCAGGGACAGCAGCGCAGCGTAAATTCCGAGTGCGGTCCGATTGCCGAGCGTGACGCGCGCAATCAGGCTCAGCCAAAGCTCATACGCGGGCGGATCGATTCCGGCAAAGGGATTTGTCTCCAGCGGATGGGTCGCGTTGAACCAGTGCCGCTCCGCGTCGCTATAAACGAAGTCAATGGGAGGGTGGGTTGCCGTCCACCACACGCGCAGTCCAGAACCGACTACAACCAGCGCCACCGCGAGCAGAGTGGAGAGGGGGTAGCGGAATTTCGGCATGGATGTGGTGAGTATGGCACGGAAGGCGTGGTCTTCTACGGCTATGAAACTCCTCTGCTACCCGCCTATTGCGTATCGCCTATTGCTACTGCTTGCCCTTCGCCTCGTGATAATCCATTTCGGTATTCACCGACCAGATGTTGGACTTGTCGGTGCGGCCGGCAATAATGTTGTCCACCGCAGTCATGGCGGTCAGCATGGAGTGGTCCTGATTATTGTATTTGTGCATTCCATTGCGGCCCACGAGATATAGATTGTCGTATTGATCGACATATTTCCGCAGTTCTTCGAATCTGTCATACGTCCCAAAATAGGCTGGATAAGTCTTGGGTACACGCACGACATTGAAGTCGATCACATCGTCACGCTCGATGATTTCGATCCTGTTCAGTTCTTCGATGGCGAAGCGTCCCATTTCCGCGTCGGATTTCGACCAGAGCTCGTCGGTTTCATAACAAAAATATTCGGCGCCCAGCCATACTTTGCTGGAATCGCTTACTAGGTGCGGGCTCCAGTTGTTGAAAACCTGCAGGCGGCCAACCAGCACGTCCGGCTCCTGGATATAGATCCAGTTGTCGCTGATCAGCCTGCCATACTTGTCTCCCTCGTCCCGGACCTTCAGCTTGGTGCACAGCAGCCCGACAGTGATGAAGTCACGATAGATCAGCCCTTCACTCACCTCGCATACCGACATGGGAACGTTGACGTGCAGCGACCGGACAAGTTCCTGAATCGGCATCGTCGAAAAGAAATAATCGCCGGTAAACTTCTTCTGGTTGCCGTATTTGTCGCTTCCGGTTACGCCTGCGATGCGAAATCCGTCGATCTGCACTCCAGTCACGTCGAAATCGGTAACGATCGCCCCGCCCAGCTCGATGACCTTTTGCGCGACCACTTCCCACATCTGTCCGGGCCCAAATTTGGGATAAAGGAACTGTTCGATCAGGGAAGTTTCGGTGTTTTTCTGCGCGATGTCACGGCCGTCGCTTCCGCGGAACATCTTCTTGATGTGGTGTGCGATCGTCTTGAGGATTGACAGGCCCTTAATGCGCTGCTCACCCCATTCCGCGCCGATCTTTTCGCAGGGCACTCCCCACACCTTTTCCGTGTATGACTTGAAGAAGGTCTTGTACAGCTCGCTGCCAAAGCGGTTGATGAAGAACTGTTCCAGGTTCTTAACGTTTTGGATCGGGAACGCGGCACGGAGCATGTAGCTGATGCCTATCCTGAACGCCCTGACCAATCCGAGTTTTACCAGCGTATCTTTGGAGAGCTGGATAGGATAATCGAAGAACTTGCGCAGGAAGTAGATCCGCGATTTTCGCGGACGAAGAAGCATCACGCGATCCGGATCGGCTTCCGTGGCTGCAAGCGTCGCTACAGCGCCGCTGCTGGCGGGGTCACCCGGCCACCGCGATGTGCCAACAGCAGCCACGCTGCGAGTCTTGCCTTGATACGCTAGGACCGGCGCTTCCTCGTGCCCTTCCGCTACCGGCAGATGCCGGAACCACCAGTTCATCACGCGATCGCTCTTGGAAAAAAAGCGATGCCCGCCGATGTCCATGCGGTTTCCCTTGTAGTTTATGGTGCGCGAGAGGCCACCCATGTAAGTGCTCTTCTCCAGCACGATGGGCTTGAGGTCGGTGCGAGTGAGCAGCTCGTAAGCAGCCGTAAGTCCGGCAGGTCCGGCGCCGATGATGATGGCTTTTTGAGTCATGTCGTTGTTTACTTTGCTGCAAGAAAAAAGAAGCGCAGCGAGGAACCGCTGCGCTTTTTCTTTTGCTTGCAATCATCGTCAATAAGTGATTTCCCTGCGCGCTAATACAGCAAAGTTAGCCGCCTGCTTGACTGATTGGATCGTGCAACTGTTATACGTAATTCCGCCGATGCCGCCACCGTCCCAGTGAAAGGTTGGGCTGCCAAGCACTTTCTGGCCACTCAAAGGATCTCGGTACATATTGGCGTCAGACGGGTTGGTGGCATAGCAGTCAGTTGTGCCAGGACAGCCGCCAGTTTTCCCAATCGCTGCGACGAGGATGGCACCGTCAATCGCAGGTGTTCCGTTCTCCGTAAATTGCCCCGTGCCGATCACAAAGATCAACCCATGCCACGAGGTATTTCCGCTCATCGTGAGGGCTCCGGTTACGAGCAGAATGCCGTAGCCATCCATGGGAGTAGTGAAGTCACCATTGACAACGGTGATTTTAGGATTCGCGGCCGTGCCGAGGTCATAGCTTGTGGGCAGGTGACTCGGATCCAGCGTCTGCGTTGCCGCACCCTGTATGTCATGCACGAGGCCGTTCAAGCCATCGGGCGTCTGGTAATTCTGATTGGCAAGGTTGTTTACGTTCTGCACGTCTGGCGAACAGCCGTCCGCACCGGTGTAGTTAGGCGGTCTCTTCAGATCATTAATGATCTGATTGCGAGAGTCTGATGCAATTTGGCTCGCGGTCTCAGTGCCGTTGCCTACGTCCTGAACGGTCCCCACCGCCGGCCTGTTCTGCCCACCGCATGCATCGTGACCGTCGACATAGAAATTGTTCGAGTCTCCGAACTGTGTCGAGGAGCTTACCGGACCAGCGATCGTCAACGCTGCCGGCATTGGTGGCAAAGCGATTCTTGCTACTTCATATTGCACCATGCGCCGGGCGTGGACCGTGGAGGTTGCGCTTTCCGCAACCGCAAGGGCAGTGAGCATATAGACGGGTTGCGCGTCTGCCGCTACGCACGAATTAGCATGGACCGGCCCACCCCCAATTCCGAGCAGCGAACCTGGAAGCGGAGGAGCACCTGTTCCGCACGAGGGAGCAACTATGCCGGTTGAAGAGCCGGACGAAGAGCTCGATGAAGAACTACTTGAAGAGCTGCTCGAAGAACTCGAACTGCTGCTGGAAGTGATGCCGGTGAGACCGGAGGTGCTGCCAGTTCCAAAAAGACCACTTGAACTCGAGCTACTGCCAGTTCCAAAAAGACCACTGGAACTCGAGCTACTGGAAGAACTGCTACTGGAAGAACTGCTGGATGAACTGCTTGACGAGCTGGTACCGGAAGAACCGCTTGACGAACTGCTGCCTGAAGAACTTGAAGAAGATGAACCGGAAGAACTCGAACTGCTGGCAGACGCGTGTCCGGTATTACCGTGGCCAGAAGTCCCACCTTCAAACATCGCCATCGCCAGCGCAAGCTGCGATGGCAAGCTCAGCCCTTCTACTCGGTCCGGCACATCGGTGGGCCTTGAATCCGCTAACACGAATTCATTCTTGCCGTTGTAGCAAACCTGATCCGCTGATGGTCCGCCTAGTGGCGCGGCTGGCTGGGCAGCACAGTTGCCATATCCCTGGATGCACCAGGGATTGGTCGACTCTCCAAGCTTTAAATTGATGCGCGCCCATTTGTAGGGAACATATGCGCTTCCAGGTAGACTCTCGGACGAGTTGTTCAGATACCATCCGGGTGTGATCGGTAGAGAGGCGGCGGCAACGGCGCACGGCTTAGCGGGATTTCCCGGGCTGTTCGCAATGCCAGTAAGTCCACTATTTGCCGTTTCATGACAGAGTTCGTCGTCGAAATAGGCATTCGTTGAATCCCATGGCCGGACGTTTTCGCTACCAAGCGGATTGGTGATGTAGACCACGCCGCCAGCTCCGCCGATCGGAACCGTGGGAAGAATGTCGGAAATGCCTCCGTTTGCCACGGTAATTCGCATGCGGTCGCGCAACTCTTCTACACCTGATCGGGCAGCGAAGTAGGAAAGGTTCGATTGGCGGAACCCGGAGTTGACTCCAGTTTCGCTATTTGTGGAGAACATCAACGCCAGTCCGATCGCCGACACGAGAATCAAGGCAAACAGCACCACAAGCATCGCAATGCCGTGTTCGGGATGTTTGGTTTGAGGCTTCATGAGCTAGTTCTCCAATTCCGCGATCGTAGATACAGAATTCACGGCTGGCTGCCCAGTTATGGGGTCAAACTGTTTAGAGCGCGTGCTCAAGTTCACCTTGATCGCGTCGATAAGTTGAATCGTTGCCGAATTACTGTTGATATCAATTCCGGGACAGGTCGGGGTTCCGCTCGACCAGGTGCAGCTCCCAACGCTCACGGCACTACCGTTTGCCTGGAAGTAGGTAAACAAATCCTGCGAGAGTCCCTGAGGCGTAATCACGTTTTGAACCTCAGTGAAGTATTGCGGGTTAGATTGACCTCCGGGCCCGGAATACCAGTTGTCGCCGGTTACTTTCTTCACCACACTGCGCCGCAGGCAAGGGCAGGCGAGATCATTTATGTCCGAAGCAACGTACGTATACAGCACGCTATACACATTGCCGTCTCCATAAACATCGCCTTCAAAGCGAAGTGAGACGGGAGAGGCGAACACAAGACCGACGGCTGTATTTAAATTTCGCGATCCAGGATTGGTCTGGTAAAGCGTTGAGATCGGGTAGCCAGACATGTGCAGGTCGCGGGCAAATTGATCGACGAACGCTCGGCTTTCCTGCGTAAGGTCCAGCTTCATGGATTCCGTCTTGGTCTTTGCTTGAACCTGGTTGATCTGCGAAAACACCGCTCCCATGACGATCATGAGCACGATGATGGTGATCATGACTTCGAGCAATGAGAATCCGGCATGATTCCGACGATTTGCTGGTGCTTTCATGTCAGTTTCCTCTCAGCGCTCGCAGAGTCGCCGGTACATTGAAGAAACGGGTTTGACGCGCTCCGTTTCCATCTTCGGTGACGTTCTTGGCTGCTACCAAAACCAATTCTGTTGAACCGCCATTGATCGGATTGCTCACATTCCAGCGCACGTCGTAGAGCTGCGGATTGCCCGTGGGCAATCCATCCGCGGCTCCGGTTGCGCAGAGCTTGTAAAGCATCTGGTAACCGGCGACCGGGTTTTGTGTGAAATCGATGGCCTGTACTCCGTTGGATATGCCTGAGAGATCGACCAACGGTGCGCCGCCAGGGGCGGTAGTCATGGAATGGGCGGTACCGTCGCAGTCCGTAATCGATGTAGTCTGGATACCCGCAGATATGGTGAGTACGACGATGCGATCCATGGTGCTCTGCGCGAGGGCCACGGCCGCCGTGTCAAATCGATTGCGCGCGTTACTGGCGATCGCAGTGAGAATCACGATCATCCCGCCAAGCAGTCCTACCACGAGAACGATCATGGCGATCAGAAGCTCTATCAAGCTGAATCCTGAATTGGAACCGCGCCGTTGCTGGAGTTGCCGATTACGTTTCATTGCCAGTTCCCACCTTGGTAGACCCAAGTCTTAATTCTTCCCGCAGGCGTTACCGTGATCGCGGCGTAGGCTGTTCCACCTGTTCTGCGTTTGTACCGCAGGTAAGTTACGTATGCGATGGGTCTTGTGCTTGCTGGCGTGCCTACTGATGGCGCATTTTTGCAAGTCTCCGCAGCGGCTACCCTTTGGCAGGGTAAGCCGCGTTCATTGAAAGCCATACCAGGAATAGCCGTGCCTGCAGCAATGCCCCCGGTCCCGTCGCTCACCATCGGTGAGGTTGAATCGGAATACGGCTGTATTCCCAATAGGTTGGTGTTGCCGAAGCCAGAGGGAACGCCGCTATCGCTCACCGTGATCGGATCCGCCAGCTCCACAGCCGGTTCCGGATTGGATCCAGAGCCATTGAAGGTTCGATCCGAATTGAGATCGAGATAGGCTACTGGTACGCCGTTTGTGGTGGTGTTCAGCACTTGGTATACGGAGTTGTCCTGCGTGGCGCGTGACCGCGCTATCTGCATTAAACCGGCATAGGCTTGCGCCGAGGCGCGCATCTTCTGGTCGTCGATAATCCCCAACATCTTCGGGGTCATCATGCCGGCAATGACAAGAAGGATGACGACGACGATCATCAACTCCAGCAAACTGAAACCACGTTGTCGGTCGATATTCATCTCGCTCGGCCAGTCCTGATCAAATGGAACGCAAGTGCTCCAAGCCGCCAAAAGCAGCTTCGGCACTCTCCCGAAAAGTATCTGAGTTCAATTGCCTCTACAAGTTACCGAAGACTTAGCTTCGCCCATTTTGGAGACATGTTTCCGAAAGGTTTGAAGATTTGTTTTGAATGGCTTGAACTGGCTCGTTACTTTGGTGTGTCAAGCTGGGAAACGGGAGTGGCGATTGGAATTGAAAGTGTCTTACAGTCGCGACGGAAGAGCTCCCCGCCATGACCGTTCTAGACCGACCTGTGTCGGTTGCCGCTACAGTCCCGACGATTATCCTCCCGGATCGCACCAGCCGGGTAAAGAAGATTCTCCACTACCTCGAACGGACTTACAGCCTTGATCTTCGTTCTTTAGCTCTATTTCGCATTGCGCTCGGGGCAGTGCTGCTGGGCGATCTCATCTGGCGTGCGCAGGACATGCTGGTCTTCTACACGGACTTTGGTGTTCTGCCGCGGGCCGCGCTGCTCGACAAGTTTTCGCCCCCGGCACGCTTCTCGATCCACATGATGAGCGGCCAGCTCATCTTCCAGGCGATGCTGTTCTTCGTGGCCGCGGCTCTTGCGGTGATGCTGATGGCGGGCATACGCACGCGGCTTGCCGCTTTCGCCAGCTGGTTCATGCTCGTTTCAATTCAGAATCGAACTCCCGTCATTCTTCAGGGTGGCGACGTTTATCTTCGTGTGTTTGCGTTTATTGCCATGTTCCTGCCGTTGGGAGCACTGTATTCCGTCGATTCGGGGTTGCGTGAACCAGAAAAGGAAAAGCCGCGGTTCGCACATTTCTCCACTCCGGGAGTTGCCCTGATCGCGCAAGTGGCGATGGTGTACACCTTTGCCGTGTTGTTGAAGACTGCCCCGGAATGGCGGCGGGACTTCAGCGCGGTTTATTACGCTCTGCAAATTCAGCAGATCACGTACCCTCTGGGGCAGCTGCTTCTCCACTTTCCCAAGCTGCTTCCCTGGCTTACGCGAGGAACGCTTGTACAGGAAGGTGCGATTCCCCTCCTGCTGTTGACGCCCTTTCTTGCTGGACCGGCCCGAATGTTGGGAGCCGTCCTCATTATTCTGCTGCATGTCGCATTAGGGCTTTCCATTCGCTTAGGACACTTCCCGTACATTGCTTGCACGGCTGCGCTGCCGCTGATCCCAACCTGGTTTTGGGAATTGAAGTGGATCCGCCGGCGCTTCCCCTGGCTTTCAGGTGAGAGCATGGCAGGCTTCGGTACGCGGGTTTACTACGACAGGAACTGCTCATTCTGTTCAAAGCTGGTTCGCATTGTGCGTGCTTTTCTCGTGCTTCCCAAAACAGAACTCATTCCTGCGCAGGAGTTTCCTGTTACGGAGCTGGAGATGCGCGATCAGAAGAGCTGGATCGTTGTCGATCCAGAAGGAAGGCGCTACTACAAGTGGAGAGCGCTGGTTCATCTGGTCTCGCAATCTCCCATGTTCTCGTGCCTAACGCCGGTGATGCGATCCGAGTGGCTGGAGAGAAACGGAAGAAAGTGGTACGAGGCCATCGAGCGCAACCGCGATAAGCTTAGCCGCTACACCGATTGGATCCGGTCGCGTCCGCTGAATCTGAAGACTTCACCAGGCGTCACCGTGTTTGCGTTATTGCTCATTGTCTTTACGCTCTTGTGGAATCTGTCCTCGATTGTGCACGTGCCCTTCCAGCCCTGGGAAGATGCGCTGGCAATTACTCTCGATCTGGACCAGAAGTGGGACATGTTTTCGCCGAATCCTCTGACATATGACGGGTACTACGTAGTCGTGGGCCAGCGGCGTGATGGGCAGGAGATCAACGTGATTCATCCTGATCGTCCAGTGACGTACGCAAAGCCTGAGAGCATCGCGGACCAATACAAGAATGAGCGCTGGCGGAAGTACCTGATGAATTTGTCGCTGAAAGAGAGTACCGAGTATCGGCTTTATTACGGGCGGTATCTCTGCCGTTCCTGGAATACTGGGCGCGCAAGCTATGACCCGGCGGTGCTGGTCAGGTTTGACATTTATTTCATGGCCCACCAGAACTCGATCCAGCATCCTCCTACTGGATTCAATCGCGATTTGCTTTGGCATCACGAGTGTTTCTGAAAAGGTCGCGCCTTGAAGCAACGTGGTTCGGGCCGCCGACGGCCGGTACAAGGTAAGGGATGCGCGCTCCATTAGAACGACCAAACCCAGCAACATTTTCCGGGCAACAGACTTAGCAGCACGAAGGCGTGCTGGAGTCCTTCATCTTGTACCGCCAAGGGCGGCCGGAACCACGTTGCTCAATGCCGTCCGTGGCAACAGCTGGCGTATACAATCAGGATCGTCCACCGATGTCGCAGACGATCAGTCTCGCCAATGCGGCACAACCCCGAAAATTTCGGGGGAATCTGCTGAGCTGGTATCGCGAACACCAGCGTCCTTTGCCATGGCGAAGAACACGCGATCCCTATCGCATCTGGATTTCGGAGATCATGCTGCAGCAGACTCGCGTCGCGGCTGTTCTCGAGCACTACAAGCGATTTCTGAAGAAGTTTCCCAGTCTGCGACAGCTTGCGGCCGCGGATGAAGCAGAAGTTTTGACTGTCTGGAGCGGGCTCGGATATTACCGTCGTGCGCGGATGCTGCATCGGGCTGCGAAGCTCGTGGTCTCGGAGCCGTATTCTCGAATTCCCGGTACGGCCGCGCAATTACTTACATTGCCGGGAATCGGGCGCTACACCGCGAATGCGATCGCGAGTATTGCATTCGGAGAGCCTGTGGCAGTGGTCGATGGCAATGTAGAGCGCGTGCTCGAACGCTTGCTACGGCAGCAATTAAGCGGAGAAGAACTATGGGAGGCTGCTCAGGCAGTGCTTGATCCAGAGTCTCCGGGCGACTTCAACCAGGCAATGATGGAATTGGGAGCGACGGTTTGTCTCCCCGGAGTTCCACTTTGTCAGCGTTGTCCGGTGAAGAAGCACTGCAGATCGCGCGACGTGCAGCTTGAAGAGACGTCTATTACTGAGAAACGGCTGCGAAAGTCTTCTGCTCTCCTGTTGATCCGGCGCGGCGGCGCAATCCTCTTACAGCAGCGCGCACAGGACGAGCGACTCATGCCAGGAATGTGGGAGTTGCCGGAAGCAGATGACGAGAAGGCTGGCGATCCTTTGCTCACGGTAAAGCATTCCATCACCACGACCGATTGGAGCGTGAACGTCTTTTCTGGCCACAGCTTACGACGTCGCTCAAACACCAGGTGGATCTCCCTGACTCATGTTTGTCAACTGCCACTTACCGGTCTTTCCCGCAAGATTTTGCGGAAGCTTAACTTGCTCTCATAGAATCGAATTGGCTGAGGTCCGATCTGTTTAAGGAGTTTTCAGGAAATGGCTCTTCCTACTGGTGTGAAAGCTCAGGAGTTTGCTCTCACTAGTACGACCGGTAAACCGGTTGTACTTTCGGAGTTGATGAAGCGTGGTCCTGCTGTCTTGGCCTTCTTCAAAGTGAGCTGTCCCACCTGCCAATATGCTTTTCCCTACTTTGAGAGGATGTCGCAGCTTCACAAGCCTGAGGCGGTTTCTTTCATTGGAATATCGCAGGACAGTCTCGCCGACACGCAAGCTTTCATGAAGAAGTATGGCATTAGCTTTACCGTCGCGATTGACGACTCGCAGCGATACATCGTCTCAAACGCTTACAAACTCACGAACGTCCCCACGGCCTACCTCGTGGATCGCGACGGCAAGATCCAGGTGAGCAGCGTTGGCTGGGCGCGGAAGGATATCGAGGACATCAACCTGAAGCTCTCGATGATGGATCCGGCTCAACAGCAACATCCTATTTTTAAGCCGGGGGAGGATGTTGCCGAATACAAAGCTGGTTGAAGCGCGAAGAATTAACCCGCGGTCGCGGGGAAGGCCAGCGATTGGCAATCAGGGATTAGCAATTAGCAAACACTTGGATTCAACAATGTTTGGCTGATTGCTAATTGCTAATCGCTGCTGTACCAAAGTAACCAGTTATTGAGGTTGAACACTCAGTGCTGACCGCCATTTGACAGATTAGACTCAGCTGCAAGCAGCGATTAAGGACAACGAAGAGGTTTATTACCACGGAGTTTGGCTAAATCGCTAATTGCTAATCGCTAATTCCTGCAATGGCATTCGGCTTCCTACAACGCGGCGGATCTCTCCCTGAACACGCGCAGCAGACGCAGCTCTCGTCCTATCAGCCGTTCATCCAACTGGAAAACCTCGTGCGTGGAGTGGACAACATCCGGCACGACGTTGTGCTCAGTGCTCGGTTCATGGAGAGCACGCGGAATCAGATCTTCCGATTGATTACCCGGCATGGACAGATCGAGCCTTTGGTGGACGATGCGCCGACGGGCTCGCGTCCACTCACGAGAGTCAGACTGCCTGGCAACTCTGTGGAAGCGAAAGTTGCCGACGCAATCGGTTTCAAGCGCGCACTCCTGGAGCTCCACATTGCCACCCTCAACCGGGCTAAGACTGAAGGCAACATATCGATCGATTTGTTAGGTAGACTGGCCGTCATCAAATTTCAGCGGAATGAAATGTCAGCCCAGTTCGCCCAAGCTCTGGAGCGAAGTCGTGCCAAGCTCAAGACCTATGACGGTCCGCGCCAGGCGTTTCTGAGCAAAGCCGTGGAATTGCGCGAGCGTTTTGCTCGTTTCCAGATCAACAAGAAAGCAGTGTTGAGGAAAGTTGGGCAAGAGCTGTTTTCGACAATTCGCGAAATTGAGAAAGAGACTATCTCGCGAATGCGCCGCTCGTTCTTCGGCGACGCGGAGAGCGAAATCTACGATCTGTTCCTGAATCGACTGCTCTATACAGAGGATGGTCGCGACGACTATCTGAATGCTGAGCAGTATGTGATGCTCGGTAACTATGACCGTGACCCGGACCGTTTTGACACCATGCAGTCGATTGCCTGTGACTTTCTGCGCTCCCTGCAGCTTCCTGGCATTGAGAACGACGAGGCGCTGGATCAGTTGCTCAACGTTCCCGAGAACGCGCATGAACTCTTTGCGGGAGGAGCGCCGGTCGAGAGTCTTCCTAAGGGAAAGGCGCAACGCGCGCTGCTGGACGCGTGGGTGGAGATGCTGGAAAAGGAAAATGTAATCCAGCACGTGATTGCATCGTACGAGGCCGTGCCGCTGCTTTCGCAGTACTCTCCACCGATTAATCCGCAACAACTGAAGAATGCTCTAATCTCGAAAACAGAGCGCACGCGCGTGGAGACATTGCTAGACGAGCACGGGAAGATTTCGCCTGACAATCTGAACGGCGCTGTGAAGAAAGTTGACGCCTGCAAGGGGCCTGATCGCGCCAAGCTATCGGCGCGATTCTTTGGTGACTTCGTTCGCTATCACCGTGACCTGCGGCGTTTTGAATCGCTGAACTCTGCTATGGACGCGGTGAACGTGATCGCATCTGAGCGTCTCAAGGAACTTTCGGCGATCAATAACACGCTCTACGAATTTCTCCTTGCGGATGAGCAGAAGAGTGGGGAAGAGAAAGTTGTCCGGCATGTGATTTTGAAAGCTGACATTCGGGATTCAACGACGCTCACGCGCACTCTGTACGAACGAGGACTGAATCCAGCGTCATACTTCAGTCTCAATTTTTATGAACCGATCAACAAGTTACTGCCGAAGTACGACGCTTCGACGGTATTCATCGAGGGGGACGCGGTGATTCTCGCGTTGTTTGAGCGCGAAGGCGAAACCGGACTTGGTGTGGCGCGCGCGTGCATTCTGGCCAAGGAAATAGTCGGCATTGTGAGCGCTTACAACGAACAATCGCAAAAGCAGGGCTTGCCGGCGCTTGAGCTTGGAATCGGTATCTCTTATCAGAACTCTGCGCCGATGTACCTGATGTATGGAACGCAGAGAATCACGATTTCGAAGGCGCTGAACGAGAGCGATCGTCTCTCCTCGTGTAGCAAAGGCGCACGCAAATTTATTGTCGACAAGCAGATGGCGTTCAATGTTTTTAATCTGCAGACTGTTCAGGATAGGGATGTGACTGAGAATCCTGACGAATTTCTGGTGCGCTACAACATCAATGGTGTGTTGATCAGCAAGGCGGCGTTCGAAAAGCTCTCGCAGGAAATTTCATTGAAAGAGCATCGCGTGCAGCTGCTCTCACTTTGGCCAGGCGAGCCGGTTCGCTTCTTCAGTGGCATGGTTCCGATTGCTGCCGGCGCATTCCATAAGGTCGTCGTACGTGAAGGCACGATTCCACACGTCGATGCGAAATCAATGACGGTTAAGGACTGGACCTCGCGAAAATATTACGAGGTGTGTGTCAACCAGGAAATCTACCATCTGCTGGAGAAGCCTGCCGTTGCCGCTGCGAGCGTCTAGCGAACTCAGAAAGGGCGCTTGGAGCGGAAGGGAATCCGCACTACAGCTTCAAGATCCACCGGATTCCCGTCGCGCGTGCCGGGAACGAAGTGCCACGCGCTCAGGGCCTTGCGCGCGTTTTCATCGAGGCGGTCGTCGAATCCTTCGAGTACCTTGACTTGTGCCACGGTTCCGTCAGCCCGGATGATCGCATACAGGATGACGATGCCTTGGACATTATCCTTCATCAGGTCTGCCGGATACGCTGGATCGACTTCACGGACCGCAATTGGAGCAGTCACGTCTCCCGCTTTGGAACTAACATCACGTTCGGCGAAGCGGAAGATCCAGCTTCCACCTGCAGAGGTGAGATTCGGCGTGTTGAGCGCCATCGTGTAGTACTTGCGTCCACGAAACACTCTCTGATCGAGAGCGTCGGGTTCATCCACCAAAGTCGCAACCCTTGGAGGGGGTAAGCTGATTCTCGACGGCCGCGCCATGGCGAGAAGAGCGCTCCCCGATGCCGAATTCAATGCCCCTGTGAGGCCCTGCGTTGTAGTGATCGGCGCGCCGTTCAGAATTCCGTGTGGTACAGCGGCGGCGACAATTCCCAATTCGTCCCTGGTGGCTAGGGGTGAATCGCCACCAGGGCCAGTGCCACCGGCTTGTTTTGCGGGAGTTCCGGCAGAGTCTTTTTCTGCATTGGGCTGCCCGGCAAAGGTTCCGCGGCGATTGCCATCTGGCAGGCGCGGTGCGCCGGCAACTGGATTCAGATTAATCGAGATCAGGATGCCGGAGGCTGAGCTTGCAGTTCCGGCAGTACTTAGATCGGGTGGAGGAGCAACTGGCTCAGCTGTGCCCGGCATTTTTGTTGTGCTAATAGCACTATTGGCTACGGTATTGAGACCGGGAGGTGGCGCAATCGGCTGCGCTGGTTCGAGCGCGGCTTTATTAAGCTGCGTGCTGCCCGCGTTCTTCAAATCGGGAGCAGGCGCAATTGGCTCCGGCATACCTAGGAACGGGATAGCATGGCTTTGCTGAACGGGAAGTTTAGGTTCCGCCTTTACCGGCGCGGGAACTGCAAGAAGGTCAACTTTCGCTAAGTCTCGGGCACTTTTAATTGCAACGGGTGGCGCGATTGCAGCTGGTTGTGGCAACACCGGAGCGCGAAGTCTCGCGGTCGCACTTGAGACATCCGGTGGAGGAGCAACGGGTGTCACATCAAGTACCGGGACAACCAGCTTCGGTGTGTTCATTGCCAGCGCTGCAACCGGAGGCGCTTGCGGCACAGGAATCGACAGTACAATGTCCGGCACTGGAGCGGTAGAGACAATCTTTGGAGCATCCGGCGCGACGATGCTGTGCGTCGAATTGTCGGACCATTTTGGGATCGCCATCGCTGCCACCACGCGTTGGCGAGCCTGGCTGAGCGACGGAGCTGCAGCTCGGGAGCTGCGACTGATCAGTGGGGCAAGCCGCTGTGCAATCGCTTGCGGCTGAGTCGCCTCAGAAACAAGTATGTCGTCCTCGGGGTTTATGTAAGTGATTCGGTCGTGGTGGAAAGTTTCGATCTTCACGATTCGATTCCAGTAGAACGGCATCGAGAGCACGTACACGACTCCGGCGAAGATTGCGTGCCCAGCGTAAGACCGCAAGATGCTCTTCCAGTTCAGTTGCTGATCGACAAATACGTCCTTCCAGAAGATACCTGGGCGAAAACCCAGGGGCTTGGGTGGTTTTTCGCGCTTAACTAAGGAGGTGAGGTTTTCGCGAACGGAGGGGAACCAGGCAGGCAGCTCCCAGTTCAGGCGGATTTCCAGTTCCTGCGTAGCCGCAGGTTCGAGCAACCACTTCTGCGACCTACTGCCAGGAACTGCCATGACGAATCCCGTTTACTTACTGAGTAGCTGGATTATACCTTGATAACTGGTAACTTTCCGGTCAGAAGAATGCCTCAAATGGTGACAGCCATCCGTCCTATCCCATTGAAATGCCTAATTGTTGTGTTGCCGATTGTGTGCCTGTTTTCGCCGCTCGGGCTGCTAGGTCAGCGCCATCAAAAAAAACAGACTGAGTCCCCGAGCCAGGCAAATAGTTTTGCTACCCAAATCTCTGGAATGTACACCTTCCTGCGTGACGGCGAATTTGTGCAAGTCACTGTCGAAGATGAGAAAGTCTC
The DNA here is from genome assembly GCA_003225175.1 of Acidobacteriota bacterium. Classification (NCBI taxonomy): domain Bacteria; kingdom Pseudomonadati; phylum Acidobacteriota; species Acidobacteriota bacterium. The sequence continues at coordinate 3,709 of QIBA01000044.1, read as the reverse complement.
GGGCTTTGTCTCGCGTTTCGGGGAGCGCGATAGCGATCGCGGCGTCTTTCTCGATCAGTTTTTCAGCAAGGCTTCACTCGACGGCAAGAGACTCAGCTTCACGACCAAGCCGATTCATGGCACCTGGTACGAATTCTCCGGCGTGATTAGCCGAGGCGAGGCAAAGACACCGGACAAGGAAGGGTACTGGTCAATCCAGGGAACACTGAAACAGTTCGACCTTGATGACAACAAGAACGTCTCCTCCAAGTCGCGAGAAGTGAACTTCAAATCATTTCCACAGAACCTCAAAGACGCTGAGTCGCCCAAAGACTAACCGATAGCTGCTCTCGTGATAGCTCCAGCTCATGGAGTCCATTTCACTTAAGAAATTTTTACAACCAGATGTTCCGTTTCACGAGGAAGTCGCATCAGAAGCGGGTTAGAGACGAATAGAAGTTCCTTAATTAATTCGTCATTCTGGGAGGACTAGCGTGAGCACGGTTGACGATTTTATGGTTCCTGAAACGCTGCAAGGACCCTACGCAGAATTTTATCGCCGTGCCATCACGGAGCTGCTCTATTGGCAGCTGCTGCGCGACGGGAGCGACAGTCGCGCGGAGGTGAATGTCCAATGCATGGACCCTCTCGCCTTCGATGCGATCGGAATCCAGTTTGGAGAAGCTTAGGGCTCCGCAATCAACTTCTTACGTCTTTGGGCAACATGAGCACGATCTGACACTGCTGCCAGATTTCCAGCTGCTGTTACTTTTTATCGTTACAAGCGTGAGCCTTTCGTGCGTAGTCCGCCCCCCGCGTCTCCGCTAGACTGAGGCGGTCAATCGCGTGAAAGCCATGAAAAAGTGGATCGGTAGCGGTGTACTCGTCGCGACCTTAACCGTCCTCTGCGTCGCCCAATCACCGTGGGACCAGCTTCGGCAAAAGGCAGCGACTGCCGCCAAGGCCGCGAGTGCGAATCGCGGATTATCGAACGACAAGATCGTTGCCGGCCTTAAAGAAGCGCTGACAGTAAGCACGCGAAACGCTGTAGCCGCGACCGGTCGCACCGATGGTTTTCTCAAGAATGAAGCCATCAGGATTCTGCTTCCGGAAAAACTTCGCAATGTTGGCAGCGGACTGCGCCTGATCGGCATGGGATCACAAGTCGATTCGCTCGAACTAGGAATGAATCGCGCTGCCGAGCAGGCGGCGCCGGCAGCCAAGCAGATCTTTATTGCTGCGGTCACGCAGATGTCGTTTGCCGATGCCCGGCAGATCCTCTCCGGCGGAGACACCGCCGCAACCGAATACTTCAAACGCCAAAGTTCCGACCAGCTGACCGAAGCCTTCGCTCCCATAGTTCACCAGGCCATGGAGAACGTTGGCGTCGTAAGGCAATACAACCAGCTCATGCGCAATCCCGTGGCCGCCCGCGTCGCCGCCAGGCAGCGCTTCAACCTCGACGAGTACGTCGTAGGCAAGACGATGGACGGACTCTTCTACGTGATGGCGGAGGAGGAAAAAAAGATCCGCAAGGATCCAATGGCGCAGACAACTGCGTTGTTACGCGAAGTATTTGGAAAGCCGCATTAAGGAGGTTGCGTTCGCGAGGACTCCGGGAATGCTGGGGCTCCCACGTGAAGCGCAGATCTGGAACTCCCAAGGGTAGGGCACTCGTCGGTTAGTGTGCAGGTGTTGGTTGTGCTCCATTGGCCGATTGCGGGTTTGGAGGATTGGGCATGGGAGTGTTCTTGCCGTGTTCGGGATCGTAGTCGTGCTTGACCATCCATTGCTTGAAACTTTCCGTCGGTTCTGTTCCCAGCGCGCCATTGCGTTGTACGTAAGCAAAGTCCTTCATCTGTACTTCCAACTTGCATTTCTCGTACTTGTCCGATTTGCCAAACTCCGGGAGCAGCACTTCGAGTTCCTGGTTCGGCTTTTTCCATTTCGCCGGGAAAGTCTCGAAGCCGGATGATGTTTGCAGCTGGTGGGCGCAGTTAAACTGAAAATCCATGCCGCGCGGCTGACCATTTTCAAACAGGTTTGCGCGGCCCTCGCCCTTTGCTTCTTCGGCGACTCGCATATGGTAGAAAGTTGTTTCGCTTCGACGGAAAATATGGATGCGTAACTGATAATCCGCGAGCTGCTTGTTCTGTGCCGCAGAGAAAGCGGCTGTAAGAACAATGATTGCTGCGAAGGTCCAGCGAACCATGATTTCCTCCCTTTGGCGCGAAGGTGCCTGATCGGCGCGAAAAAGTTTAGCATGGCAAAGTGCTCGCGCCCGACGCAGCATGCCAGTAGCAGCCCGTGAGCTCGTGATGCTCGGAGCACGTGCTTCAGAACGACGGCACTCCGATTGAACCAAGCTAATTTGAGATTTAGGAAAATGCCATGCGGAACGGTGAAGCTACTGTGCTTCGGTCTCGGCAAAGCTCAAAATGGCCAATTTCGGCCATCGCTATTGCACTCCAAAACAGCGTAAATTCGCGCTAAATCATTGGTTATCAGTGAACTTTCGCCCGTCTGGGGCGTCTATAGTGCATGTTGAAACGTCCTTTCCGACCGAAAAATTCGCGATTTCAAAGCCCCAAACCGCGCATTTTTGAGGCTTCGACGCACATTTCAAGGCGCTGCCGCTCCATTTTTGAGGCAATCTGAGCACCTTCCGATGCGAAAACTGCTCCTGAATCTCCATCTCTGGGCCGGACTCATAGCCGCATTGTTCCTTCTTTTATTAGGCAGCAGCGGCGCTTTAGTCGCTTTCGAAGACGAAATCGACCGAGCATTGAACGCCAAATTGGCGTATGTCAAACCGCAAGGACAGCCGCTCACCCTTGACGCGATCAGCACGAAGCTTCTAACCGCATACCCGGAAGCCAGGATCGAAGAGTTCGGACTCCCGCAACGCGCCGACTACTCAATGTTCGTCGGATTTACCCAAAGGTCAGGCAAGAGAGCAGCGCTGTTCGTGAATCCCTACACTGGCGAGGTACTCGGATCGGCAGATCAAGCCAATCAATTCTCCAACAAGGTTCACCAGTTCCATACGCACTTGCTCATCGGCGAAATCGCGGACCAAGTAACCGGATGGAGCGCCGTCTTCCTGTTCGTTATTTCCATAACCGGCATCATCCTCTGGTGGCCCAGAAAGCTCTTTCGCATGCGCTGGAACTTCTCAGCAGATGGCGGATCAGCAAAACGCTTCAACTTCGAACTGCATAACTTCGTTGGAATCCTCTCGTCAGTAGTCCTGTTTATCTTCGCCTGGACCGCCATCTGCATTCACTGGGAGAGGCAAGTGGACAAGCTGGCCCAAAAAATGTCCGGCACAGCCGCAGCCCGCCCAGAATTGCCACAGATTCCGGCACCGGGAACCGTCCCACTGTCGCCAGACCGCCTCATCCAGATCGCCCACAATGCACTTCCCGAAGCCAAAATCACAGGAATGCAACTGCCCCAGAGTCCAAAGCAAGCCGTAACCATTGGACTAAAGTTCCCTGAAGACCACACTCCAGCCGGCCGCACCCGCCTCCGCATCGACGCTTACACCGGCAAAGTCCTCCAGGTGCAAAGCTCGCGAGACATGTCAATGCCAGTGAAGTACGCCCGCATGTGGAACCGCGAACTCCATACCGGCGATATCTTCAACCTGCCCACGCGAATTCTGGCCGCATTCTTCAGCCTGATGCTGCCGGTTCTAGCGATCACCGGACCGCTGATCTGGTGGAAC